>CATEYX010000121.1 GCA_949511925.1 Cryomorphaceae bacterium
ACCATTGCTCTTAATTCGTCTTTTGCTTCTTGCAATTCATTTAGGATTAGCACTCCTTTCCCAGCCGCCAAACCATCTGCTTTTAACACATATGGAGCCTCAAGGCTTTCCAAAAAAGTATATCCTTCTGATAAATTATCTTTCGTAAAAGCTTGATATTTTGCTGTGGGGATATCATGTCTGAGCATAAATTCTTTTGCAAACTGCTTGCTTCCTTCTAATTGCGCTCCTTCTTTTGAAGGCCCAATTAAAGAAATATCTTTTAACGCTTCATCTTCTTTAAAAAAGTTATAGATGCCATTTACTAATGGGTCTTCAGGTCCTACTAAAACTAGCTCAATATTTTCAGTAAGTACGAATTCCTTTATGCTTTCAAAATCATTTACCTCAATATTAATATTAGTTCCCACTTCAGCTGTACCTGCATTACCTGGAGCAATAAATAATTTATTACATGAACTGCTTTTTGCAATTTTCCATGCAAATGCATGCTCTCTTCCTCCACCTCCTAGTATTAATACGTTCATTCTATAATTTTATTCGCTATCCATAGCTATTAGGATTTCCTCAGTCAATTCCATGTTATGAAATACTTGTTGGACATCATCATTTTCTTCTAACAAATCCAATAACTTTAATACTTTTTCTGCTTGTTCTGCACTTATAGTCTTAAAATTATTTGGAATTCTTTGTAGTTCAGAGTTTATGATTTCAATACCAATTTCCTCTAATTTCGTTTGTATATTGTTAAAGTCAGCATACTCACAATAAATAGTTATCGCTTCCTCATCAACTTCTAATTCTTCCAAACCACCATCTATAAGCTCCATTTCTAATTCCTCCACATCCATGTTTATGTTCTCAGGGTCAAGGGTAAAAACACCTTTCCTATCAAAAATAAATTCCAATGAACCATTTGTTCCCATAGCTCCATCACACTTGCTAAAGCAAGAGCGAACATCAGCTACTGTACGGTTATTATTATTACTTGCACAATCAACAAAAACAGCAACACCATGTACAGCATATCCTTCTAGTGACATTTCCTCATAATTAGCAGTGTCCTTACTACTAGCTTTTTTGATTGCACGCAATACATTATCCTTTGGCATATTAGCTGCCTTAGCATTTTGCATTATTTGTCTTAGCCTAGAATTTGTGTCAGGATCAGGCCCTCCATCTTTCACGGCCATAACAATATCCTTACCTATTCTAGTAAAAGTTTTGGCCATTTTTGACCATCTTTTCATTTTTCTAGCTTTTCTGAACTCAAATGCTCTCCCCATAATTTATCGTTTAATCATCTAGTTTTAATACAGCCATAAAAGCATTTTGCGGAATTTCAACATTCCCTACTTGTCGCATTCTTTTCTTCCCTTTTTTCTGCTTTTCTAACAGTTTTCTTTTTCTTGAAATATCCCCACCATAACATTTTGCGGTTACATCTTTCCTCAGTGCTTTTACTGTTTCTCTAGCTATGATTTTCGATCCAATTGCTGACTGAATGGCGATATCAAATTGTTGTCTTGGGATTAGTTCTTTTAGTTTAGCACATAATTTTTTACCTAAAGCATAAGAATTGTCTTTATGTACAAGGGCTGAAAGTGCGTCAACAGGATCGCCATTCAACAGGATATCAAGTTTTGCCAATACGGAAGTACGGTAATCAATAGGGTAATAATCAAATGAAGCATATCCTTTAGATACTGATTTTAACTTATCGTAAAAGTCAAATACAATTTCTCCCAATGGTATTTCAAATGTAAGTTCAACTCTGTCGGTTGTTAAATAAACTTGATTGGTTAATTCTCCTCTTTTTGCAATACAGAGCGTCATTACAGGCCCAATAAAGTCAGCTTTTGTAATGATTTGTGCTCGGATATAAGGTTCTTCAACACTCTCCAAAATACTTGGATCAGGGTAGTCAGAAGGATTATGAATTTCTAGCTTTTTACCTGCCCTTGTGTATGCGTAATAGGATACATTGGGAACGGTAGTAATCACGGTCATATTAAATTCCCGCTCTAATCTTTCTTGAACAATTTCCATGTGAAGCATTCCTAAGAACCCACACCTAAACCCAAACCCTAGTGCAACTGATGATTCCGGAGCGTAAGTTAAAGAGGCATCATTCAATTGTAATTTATCCATTGAATTCCTTAATTCCTCAAAGTCCTCAGTATCTACAGGGTAAATGCCTGCAAATACCATAGGTTTTACTTCTTCAAATCCTTTTACTGCCTCAGATGCAGGATTTTCAGCAGTTGTAATTGTATCCCCTACCTGTACTTCTTTTGCATTTTTTATTCCAGATATAATATACCCAACCTCTCCCGCTTTCATTGATTTTTTTGGGAATTGCTTAAGTCTTAAAGCACCAATTTCATCCGCATGATACTGCATGTCGGTTGCCATAAATTTGACTTTTTGTCCTTTTTTTATTTCACCATTAATAATTTTAAAATAAGCCTCAATACCCCTAAAAGTATTGTAAACAGAATCAAAAATCATAGCTTGTAAAGGAGCATTTACATCTCCTTTAGGTTGTGGTACTCTTTCTACAATGGCGGCTAATATTTCCTCAATTCCAACTCCAGTTTTAGCGCTGGCAGGAATAATATCTTCATCCTCACAGCCAATCAAATCTATAATTTGATCTTTCACTACTTCTGGGTCAGCTGAAGGCAAGTCAATTTTATTTAACACAGGAATAATTTCCAAATCATGCTCTAAAGCTAAGTAAAGATTGGAAATAGTTTGTGCCTGAATTCCTTGTGCGGCATCAACAATTAATAAGGCGCCTTCACAAGCAGCTATGGAACGAGAAACTTCGTATGAAAAGTCAACATGTCCCGGAGTATCAATTAAATTCAGAATATAATCTTCACCTTTGTAGGTATACTCCATTTGTATCGCGTGACTTTTAATTGTAATTCCTCTTTCTTTTTCCAGGTCCATACTGTCCAGTAATTGTGCTTCTGCCTCCCTTTCGGTAACAGCTCCAGTAAACTCTAAAAGTCGATCGGCCAAAGTTGATTTACCATGGTCAATATGTGCAATAATGCAAAAATTTCTAATTTTCTTCATAAAGAGCGAAAATACATCTTTTCACTCAAATACAAGCATGTATTTTTAATCAGATATTATAGTATATTTGTAAACCGAAAAGTAAAAAAATGAATAAAGTTAGAATCAGTAGAAGAAGGCATTTTCTTAAGGCAATTACTTGGAATTTGTTAGCTATGACAACAACATTTTTTATTTTATCAACCTTACCACCCTATATTGGTTTTGAACCTATTGATAAAAGTTCAGTGGGTTGGTTAGTTGCTCTCGATAGGGTTGCAAAATTGATATTTTATTATTTTCATGAAAGAACTTGGTTTGCATCAAATTGGGGTATTATTAAGCCTAAAGTTTAATTAGGCTTATCTTCAGTTTTTATTGTATAATGAAAGTTTTGGATGTTATTCTTTAATAATTCCTCTTCTATTTCTTCATCAATTTCCCACTGATATTTTTTAGGTTTTGGGCCTTCATTTCTGTAAAAGATAGCGACTAAAATTCCGGCTATAAATCCAGCTAAATGTCCTTCCCAAGAAATTGGTCCTTTTGTAGGCAGCAATCCCCAAATCATTGATCCGTATAGGAAAATAACCAACATAGAAACAGCTGTTAATCTTGGATTTTTGCGAATGATTCCACTTACTAGTAGAAAAGAGGCTAAGGCATAAATAAGCCCACTTGCCCCAATGTGAAATGATGGGCGGCCAATAACCCAAAGCCAGAAGCCTGCGATAAAATAAAGCCAAACAAAAAGTTGTGTTGCAATTTTACGATAAAGGGCAAACAACATTCCACCAAGAATAAGAATTGGATAGCTATTGTTTACTAAGTGGGTAAAGTCCTTGTGGATAAAAGGAGAAAATAATATGCCTTTTAATCCATCAATTGTTTGAGGAAAAACACCATAACGAACAAAGCTAATTTGGAAATTCACCTCAATAATTTTTACTAACCACATCATTAGTAAAAACAGGAGAGGAATAAATAATGTGGATAGAATTTTCTTTTTTTCTGTTGTATTCATAAGCTTAAAATTAACGCAATAAAAGTAATAAATTACAAATTGATTCAACTATAAAATTGTATTTTTGAGAATATGAAAG
>CATEYX010000122.1 GCA_949511925.1 Cryomorphaceae bacterium
TGGCAGGAATGACCTTAATGGATACTAGCTACACAACAACATCTTCAGATCCAGAGTGGGAGTTTGCAGATGTTGAGTTTACTGCTGATGGTCAAATGATAATGGAAGGAGAATCTATTCCATATTCCTATGCAGGTAATGTATTAACAATTACTGAAGATGGTGAAACAGAAACAAATACATGTACAGTTACAAGTACAGAAATGGTAGTAATTCTAAATAATACTGAAGAGGAGAATGGCATGACTTCAACTTCTAATATTACATTAAATCATACTAGGCAATAAAGTTTATATAAAACTAATAAAAAAATGTAAAAAGGAATGTCATATGTATGACATTCCTTTTTTAAGTTATATAGTAATATGTTAAAAAAAATTATGGAAGTAGTATTCTAAAAATCGGTATTTTCTTCTAGTAATTCATTTGGATAAATTTAATATATTTACATCAAAATTATCACTATGAAAAAAACTATTTTATTATTAATCTTAGCGGTTGTTATAAATTCATGTTCTGTTGAAGTATTAGTAGATGGATGTACAGATACATATGCAGAGAACTTTAATCCTAATGCAGATAGTGATAACGGAAGTTGTTGGTATACCTGTAATGATCCTTATGCAGTTAATTATAACCTAGTTTTAAACAATTATTATTGTGAATATGAAGCTGATGTGGTGTTTTATGAAGATGTAGCAGCAGCAGTACATTTTGATAATCTTGGTGTAGATTGGTTAGATGTATATGTCGGAAATGATTATGTTGGCACTCTTCAAGCAACATTAGGCTTTACTTATGTACCTGTTTGCTACCCTACTGACCCTGATGCAGTACACTTTACACTTGCTTGGGAAAACTCACAATCAAGTACATTTACATGGTCAGTAAGAGATGGTTTTGGAACAATACATTATAGTGGAACTGATATTATTCTGGCAAATAACTGTCTACCAATGGAATTAACGTTTAAGAAAATTCAGGAATACAAAGAATCTAAATAGATTTTAATATAAACTGAGCTGCATTTTTTGAAGCTCCCTTTTTATTTAACAATTCAATTAATTTATCATAATCAGTTAAGATTTCCTTATTATCATTCAACAGGATATCTAATTCCTCTTTTATACTATTTTTATTCAATTCTTTCTGAATAAGTTCTTTTACTACCAACTTATCCATTAGGATGTTCACTAAAGATAAATACTTAATTTTAATCAGGTTTTTTGCTAAAAAATAAGTAAGCCAATTGGTTTTGTAACATACTACTTGTGGCACTTTAAACAATGTAGTCTCTAAAGTTGCAGTACCAGAAGTAACTAAAGCTGCAGTAGCATTTGAAAGTAAACCATATGTTTCATCAAATACTAGTTTTACATTATTTTCTTTCATAATAGACTGATAATATTGCTTGCTAAAAGTATTAGTTGCAGCAATAACAAACTGATGATTCGGATAAGTATTAACCACCGTTAACATTTTAGGCAATATGCTTTCTATTTCCTGTTTTCTACTTCCTGGTAATAAAGCAATAATTGGCTTCTCAGTGCTATAAGAAAAACTAAAGTTTCCTTTGCCTATTTCATCCAATAAAGGATTACCAACATAGGTTACTTTCATCCCATATTTCTGATAAAAATCTACTTCAAAAGGGAAAATAACCAAAAGCTCATCAACATACTTTTTTAATTTAGCAACCCTACTTTTATTCCATGCCCATACCTTTGGCGATATATAATAAAACACTTTTATTCCCTGCTCTTTGGCGAAACTAGCAATCTTCAAATTAAAACCAGGATAATCAACTAAAATAAGCGCGTCAGGTTTATATTTTAAAATATCTTTCTTACAATAATTTAAATTTTTCTTTATAGCCCCTAAATTTTTCAAAACATCCAAAAGCCCCATGAAAGCAGTTTCTTTTATGTGCTTAGCTAACTCCACTCCTTGTGCTAGTAAGCGCTCTCCTCCCCAAGCTCTAAACTCTAATTCATTATTACATTTTTTAAATTCCTCTACCAAATTAGAAGCATGTAAATCTCCAGAGGGCTCACCAGTAATAATGTAAAATTTCATTAGGATAAAATTAAGATAAGTACTAAAATTGCATAAGCTATTGTAGCACCAAGTATCCCTCTAGCAACTTCATCACGGAACATTTTTATCTGCATGAAAAACAAAACTGTATTGGTTAAAAATACACTCAAACTAATGTGATGCGTCATAGTTCCCATTCTATTAATGGTATCAATTGCTGTATCAAAATCAACCTCCAGATAAAAACCAACATAAATAATGAATGCAGTAATTGGGGCAAAAACACCAATAGAAAAACCCTTAGCTACATCTCTATTCATCTTTGGAAAATATTTTATTTAGCGATGGTAAAGAAGGATAAGCTGTAATATCAAATTGAACAGGAACAATAGACACATAATGGTTTGCTAAAGCCCACTCATCAGTATCTGTTCCTTTATCATAATTAACAAATTTACCAGTAAGCCAGTAATAAGTTCTACCTTTTGGATCAACCCTTTTTTCAAACTGTTCTTCCCAATTAGCACTAGCTTGCCTACATATCTTAATTCCTTTTATTGGCTGATTTTCTTTTATTTTAGGAATATTAACATTTAAACAAACACCTTTATCCATACCTTTATCTAATACTGATTGTGTTACTTTTCTTATGTATACTTCTGCTTCAGAAAAATTAGCATCATGAGCATAATCTAACAATGAAAAACCAATAGAGGGAATTCCCTCCAAAGCCCCCTCAACAGCTGCCGACATAGTACCTGAATAAATAACATTGATTGATGAGTTAGAACCATGATTAATACCTGAAACACATAAATCAGGTTTTCTTTCTAACAACTGATTGACTGCTAATTTCACGCAATCAACAGGAGTACCACTACATGCATATTCTTTTTGAGGTCCTTTATCAATTACAATCTTATCACATTTTAGAATCGAATCAATCGTAATGGCGTGCCCCATTGCTGACTGAGGCCCATCAGGAGCAACAACAACAACATCACCAAAATCATTCATAATTCGAATTAAATTACGGATTCCTGAGGCTGATATACCATCATCATTGGTTACTAAAATTAACGGTCGTTTCATTTTCTTAAGTTTTATGCAACAAAATTACTATATTATTGTTGTATATTAAGGAGGAATTTTTCCTAATTTTGCAAAACAAAAAAACAACTATGATTTGGATAATAATGATTGCCTTTATGATTGCTGGAGGTATAGTAAGCTCAAGACTTAAAAAGAAAATAAAGAAATACAGTAAAATCCCTACCCTTTCAGGAATGAATGGTAAAGAAATAGCCGAAAGAATGTTGGCTGACAATCATATATATGATGTAAAAGTAATTTCAGTTCCTGGAAAACTAACTGACCATTATAACCCAATGGATAAAACAGTAAACCTAAGCCCTGATGTTTACCAAGGAAGACATGTTTCTGCAGCTGCTATAGCATCCCATGAATGCGGGCATGCAGTTCAACATGCTACAGCATATTCATGGTTACAAATGCGCTCACAGATGGTTCCTATAGTTAACATGAGTAATAAGATGATGAGTACAGTCTTTATTATTGGTCTAATAGGAGGGAGCTATATTGGCCTTGGATTTACTAATCTTCTGATGGTATTTATTGCCTTACAAGCTATTGTTACTGCTTTTACTTTAGTTACATTGCCTGTTGAATTTGATGCCAGCAGAAGAGCATTAGTTTGGTTGCGTTCTTCTGGTATAACAAGTGAACAAGAGCTAACTTACGCAAATGATGCATTAAAATGGGCAGCTAGCACTTATGTGGTTGCAGCATTAGCAGCTGCTACCTACCTACTATACTATGTTTCAATGTTAAAAGATTAAGCAATAAAATACAAAGCATAAAAAAAGCCCTAACAAATGTTAGGGCTTTTCCTTTTATAAAAAAAGAAATTATTTCTTTTTAACAAATGGTAAACCTGTTCTACTATTTTCTTTAACCATTTTACCGTCAGGTAAAGCGTCTAAACAAGTTACTGGATTTCCTTTTTTAGAAACAGTTAATTCTTCTTTAGCAAAGAAATAAATTGTTTGTACATTTCCTGTTGATTTTAAAGTAACTTCTTGCTTGTGTAAGTAGTAAGTAGTACCTCTTTCGTTTGTGTGCTTATAAGCCATAGTTTTTTTTTTGGTTAATAAATTTTTACTGCGACTAATATAGAAAAAAATATGATACAATTTGAATTTTACTAGATAAGGCTAATATATATTGTTAATAACTACAAAATTTAAAACCAAATCAACTTTTAAAAATAACTTTACAAAACAAAATACCAATAAAAATACTATAATACACAAAGATCTATATATCAATAATTTACAACAAAACTATCCTGTTATAAAATAATATATTCTCTACTAGATAAGAGGGTTTTAATCACTAGGTAAGGTCGTTAATAACTTACATTGCAATCTTATGAATTTAGTCTATATTATAGAGTAATTCTACTCAATCACATAATACTTAACCCTTTTAAAATGTGTTTTACTTCTGATTTAATTTGGAAATCACTATTTTTACGCATCAATAAAATAAAAATGAAAAAATTAATTATAATGCTTATTTCAATAATAAGCATCTACTCAGCAAGTGCACAAAAATATACCGACCAATACATTAAAGATGCAAGTATAGTTGCAGAAAGTTGGTTAAGTAATATTAACAATAATCAATACGATAATGCATTTAAAATGCTCTCAAATGAAGTTAAGGTAAGGTATAAGCAAAAAACCTGGATAAACTTAATAAATGAACTGATGCTTGAATTTGGAGAATTAGAAAGCAGAAAAACAACAGAGAAAAAATTTCAAAGTGAAGTAGAAGGAATGGAGGATGGCTTTTATGTTTTAATAGAGTATACATCTAGTTATACAAATACTATAGATCATAATGAACATATCCTTTTAAAACAAAATGATAAAATAAAATGGGAAATAGTTGATTACAACTATGAATTCAAAAATAAAGAAAAATAAGATTACAAGCTATTCTTTGTAACCCAATACCTATATCCAAAAATTAATTTTTCATAACCTTTAAGTTTAGATAAATCTTTTCTAATTAAAGATGGGAGGATTATTTTATTGACAATTGCTAATCCTTTAAAAATATACCTTTTCCGGAATATCATTAATAGTAAAATTATTATTAAAATTAATAAAATAGTTATTGTTCCATTTCCAAATCCCGTGCTAAGTATTATCATCTTATTAAAGTTATATGGCCAACAATAACCTCAGTTAAGCTTGCCTTAGTTTGTTTATATTCAATTACAAAAGGATATACCCCTTGGGCTGATAAATTTCCATCAAGCATAACGCCATCCCAACTTCCCATTTTATAATACGGATCCGTATTTTCAAAATTATTACAGATATTACCATCCTGTAAATGAGTGGTAAGTAAAATTTCATTCGATTCAAAAATTATTTCACTACCCCATCTTTTATGAATTTTAATATTAAAAGAATAAAAACTACCCAATCCTTTTGCATAGAATTCATCATTACAATAATCGCCATTTGGCGTAAAACTATTTGGTGTAAATATTTTAATATCAGGCTTAACACATACTTCAATTTCAAAGGAATCGATACATCCTCCAATATTAGTTAATATTAATTCGACAGAAAATAAACCTGTATCAGCATATGTATGAATCGGATTTTCTGCAAACTCATAATGAGTTGATGAATTGTCTCCAAAATCCCAAAAAGAAGTTTGACTCAATTCAAGAGGATTAACAATACTATTATCTAAGAATTGAAATTCGGCATCAATTAAAGAAATACATTCTGTTTTATTAGCAAAAAATAAAGCCGAAATTTCATCATAACCGGGGATACTAATAGTATCCGATAAGTGACATTTTGTAATAACATCTATCACAGTAACTTCATACCTTTTATTAACAAAATCAATAATACTATCCGTAAAATTAGCTGGATTGGTATTCCATAAAAAGGAATAGTTTGAAGCTGGATTGACAGTTACCTTAGCAAAGCCTAACTCACCATAACACAACTTGTTTGAAGTAGAAAA
>CATEYX010000123.1 GCA_949511925.1 Cryomorphaceae bacterium
ATCCTACATCACCACATATTAATCTGTCCATTGGCATTTCCTTTTCCATATCCTGTTTTATGTCAATGGTCGCTTTTACTTGGTCAGGAGTATCCTCATACATAAATGAGGCCTCTAGTTCATGTTGCAAATAAGTGTCTGGGGTAAACTGAAACCCTTTTTGTGATTTCCTTTTTGCGTAAAGTTGTATTAAGTTAAAAGCAATTTGCTTAACTTTTGCTTTTGCTTTCTGTTTTGTTTTTTGCCAAACGGGTGAACCTAATTGATTAATTTTTGGCTCAATACCTTCTTTGCCTGAAAATTTCGCAATTTTATGCAATGAGTGTATGCTAATGTAAAGAATATCACCTTGCTTGTAAGTCAGTTTTATTACCTCTTGATATTTTCCGTTATTTTCTATTTTATGCAACCCTTCAAATCGACCAACACCATGGTCAATATGCGTAACAAAATCCCCAATATCGAGTGAGGTAAGTTGCTTAATGGTTATGGCCTGGTTGTTTGTGAATTTTGTTTTTGACTTGAATTTATGATAACGGTCAAAAATCTGATGATCAGTATATATTGCTTGTTTGTTAGTATAATCAATATACCCTTCATGCAATGAAAACAGTATGCATTTATAGTTGAGTTCTTCTTCAGTATGTTCAAATATAGCATTGAATCGTTCTTCTTGCTCGTCTGATGAGCAAAGAATAATATTGTCAAGTCCTGCTTCTTTGTTTTTTAGTAAATCCTCTTTTAATAAATCAAATTGCTTGTTTATTTTGGTAAGCGGATCGGTATTTATCGTTATTTTTTTCTCTATTTCAAAGTAAGGATGATTGCTGTTTTCAATTACTGAAAATTGCTGAAGTTCCTTACTGAAATGATAGGCATTCGTGAATAAATATTCAGGACTTAAATGCTGAATCGCACTATCCGATACTTTAGTGTATTGCTCAGTTGCTCTGTCAAAATAATCATCTAGAATTCCTTTGCTGTACTTAATATCCTTAGTCCAGATTACTGAATTTTTCGGTAAGTATTCTAAAAAACTGACTTGCGACTCTATCCTTTTTTTTGCTTCCGTATTAGGTATAATTGTAATCTTACTTTCAGTACTAACTGAAAGTTGGGTGTTAATATCAAAGGTTCGAATACTTTCAATTTCGGTATCAAAAAACTCTATCCTAAATGGATTTTCATCTGCAAAGGAGTAGACATCTAAAATACCACCTCTAATTGAGTATTGTCCTGCCTTAATTACAAAATCAACTTTTTCAAAGTTGAGGTGATCTAGCATTTCCTCCAAAAAATCAATGGCAATGTCATCCTTAATTTTTAGGCTAATGGTGTGTTTTTTTAGCTCTTTTCTGCTGACTACTTTCTCCGATAAAGCTTCAGAATAGGTGATAATAATAGGGTTGCGCTTATTGTTTAATTTATTAAGAACCTCAGCTCTTAATAGCATGTTCGCATTATCAGTTTCCTCTATTTGGTATGCTCTTCTGTAGGATGCAGGAAAAAAGAAAACTTCATTTTTAAGTAGGTTTTCAATGTCATTTACAAAATATGAAGCGGCCTCTTTATCTCTGAAAATAAACAGATGAGGTTTGTTACTTTCTCTAACCACAGCACTTGCCGTCATTGCCAATGAAGAGCCAATTATACCTGTAAGCTGTATTTTGGTCTGTTCTTTTTCTAACGCTAATTGAATTGCATTAGTCTGTTTGGGTTCGCCAAAATAAGTTAGTAATGGGGCCTGTACTCCCAATTAAATGACTTTGATTTCCTTAATCATATCTTTATACCAATCTAGGGTGGTATCAAAAGGTTTTCCTCCTTTTATTCTGCTAAAATCAATACAACTTAAAGTGTTGTTATTGTCTTCATCCCAACCTACAACACCATTTTTGCCGTTTAATGCACTTTGAACAGCATGGTC
>CATEYX010000124.1 GCA_949511925.1 Cryomorphaceae bacterium
AGTTTCACTGAGTTTTCCTATCAATTGGTACAAGGGTATGACTTTTACTGGCTTTGGAAAAACAAAAATTGTAAAGTTCAATTAGGAGGGTCGGACCAGTGGGGAAATATAGTAACAGGAACAGAGCTTATAAGAAGAAAAGGAGAAGGCAAAGCATTTGCTGTAACTACTCCGCTGATTAAAAAAGCAGATGGAGGAAAGTTTGGGAAAACTGAATCTGGAAATATTTGGCTAGATAAAACGAAAACTTCCCCTTACAAGTTTTACCAATTTTGGCTTAACTCATCAGATGATGATGCCAAAAATTACATTAAGATTTTTACTTTAAAAAGTCAAGAAGAAATAAAGCAACTGACTACTGATCATGAACAGGCACCCCATTTAAGAGTTTTACAAAACGCAATTGCAAATGAAGTAACAATAAGAGTTCATTCTACTGAGGATTTGGATATGGCAGTTAAAGCATCCAATATTTTATTCGGAAAATCAACTGCTGATGATTTGAAAAGTTTAGATGAAGAAACTTTCCTTTCTGTATTTGAAGGCGTTCCTCAGTTTGAAATAAGCAAAACTGATTTAGCCTTAGATATTTTGGATATAGTTGCTGAAAAGACTCAGATTTTCGCCAGTAAAGGAGAGGCAAGAAGAATGATAAAATCAAATGCCGTAAGTATTAATAAGGAAAAAATTACTGAAGATATTCAACTTACAGAAAACGACTTATTAAACGGAAAATACATACTTGCACAGAAAGGAAAGAAGAATTACTTTTTGATTATTGCTGCTTAGCCATTTTCAAAGCCTTTGCAAATTCACTGTGTTTGTGGCTTCCGAACATAATATTTGTTCCATTATTCAGAAAAATCTTTACTCCTTTATTTCCGCTTACATTATAGGCTTTGCCTTTGAATCCGTATTTAATTCCCCAACCACCATATTCTTTTAAAGGGGAGTATTCCAAAGCTTTAAATTTTTCAATATCTTCTAACTTAATAATATGAGATTTAAAATGGAAAGGAAAAAACTGAAAGTGTAAGCCTTCAGCACTTACCTTTAACCTTAGCTCAAATAAGTAAAACAAAAAAGGAATGAAAAAACCGATTAGCACATAATTAATATTAATTGCATTTTCGTCAAAAGGACCAAACGAAATAATAGGGAATGAAAATAAAATAACCCATAACCACCATTGTGTAAATTTCTGATTTTCTTCAAATAAGTACTTCATTATTTTACTAGTTTTAATGCTTCAATAATACTGGTTGTTGGCAATTGGCAAGCCTTATTTTCACATACATAAATTATAGTCCTGCCCTGAACATATTTCTCTTGTAGAAGCTCCATATTACTTTCCTTAATACTTCCTAATACTAATTTATTAGGATGATATTCTTCATTGAATTCTAATGCTTTTTTATGAGCATCTTTCCCCACTATTGCTACTTCATAATAAGGCACAATTTCTTTCAGCATTAAGCTGGCATAGTTAGCATAACCAGAAGCGTATTTTTCCATATCTGGTTTTACATTATTTGCCATAATAATGGCTTTTAGCTTGTATTCCCCTTTATCTAAAAGCGTCCCCAAATCGTACAATACATTTGCCATTACTGAATTAGATGCAGGAATTACATTATCATTAATCTCCATTTTTCTAGCTACCAATTCAGGATCTAAATTGGAAGTGAAATAAAACATCCCAGAATTTTTATCATAAAAATATTCTAGGGAATAGTTTACTAATTGCTCTGCTCTA
>CATEYX010000125.1 GCA_949511925.1 Cryomorphaceae bacterium
CCTATAGCTGCAACAAAAGACTACAGTATTCCAAATTTTGTGAATGAACATACACTTGTTATTGCGAATTCCTACTCAGGAAATACAGAAGAAACTCTTTATGCTTTAGAAAAATGCCAATCAAGAGGAGCCGAAATTGCAGTAATTACTTCAGGTGGTAAATTAAAAACTATTGCTGAAGAAAATAAGTACAACAAAATAATTATTCCAGGAAAACAGCCTCCAAGAGCTATGTTTGGCTATGCATTTACTGAACTATTCTTTATGTTAAATCATTATGGAATTATTGACGATTCTTTTAAAGCAGACTTTAATAGAGCAATTACCCTAATTGATACAGAAAAAGCTGATATCCAAAAACAAGCAATGGATTTGGCAAAAAAAATGTACAAACAAACCCCAGTTATTTATGTAGCTAAAGGTTTTGAAGGGGTAGCTGTTCGTTTTCGTCAGCAATTAAATGAAAATAGTAAAATGCTTGCCTGGCATAATGTTGTTCCTGAAATGAATCATAATGAATTATTGGGTTGGCGGACCAATGTTGATGGTTTAGCGGTTGTATATTTCCGTAATAAATGTGATTACGATCGTAACCAAATAAGAATGGACATTAATAAAAAGGTGATTTCAAAGTTTACAAGTAATATCACTGAAATTTGGAGTAAAGGCGATTCTTTAATTGAAAATTCACTTTACCATATTAGTCTAGGAGATTGGGTGAGTTGGTATTTATCTGAAATGAATAATGTAGATGCTATTGAGATAGATGTTATCGACTTTTTAAAAGGCGAACTTGCTAAAATATAATGAACAAAAAAGTTTCATTTAAGGATTTAGGTCTGATTGACTATAAAGAATGCTGGGACTTTCAAGAAGAACTTTTTGCAGAGATTTTAGCCGTAAAATCATCAAACAGAAAAGAAAATAAAACAGTTGAAACCAACAACCATTTAATTTTTTGTGAACACCCTCATGTCTATACGTTAGGGAAAAATGGTGATGAAAAAAACCTTTTGGTAAATGAAGATTACCTAAAAAGCAGAGGAGCAACTTTTCATAAGATTAACAGAGGAGGAGATATTACTTATCATGGTCCTGGGCAGTTAGTAGGCTACCCAATTTTGGATTTGGACAACTTTTTTACTGACATACACAAATACTTACGCTTTTTGGAAGAGGCTATAATTCTTACTTTAAAAGAGTATGGATTAGAGTCAGAACGATCACCAGGAGAAACAGGAGTTTGGTTTGATGTAGGTACTCCAAAGGCAAGAAAAATCTGCGCTTTAGGGGTTAAAAGTAGTCGTTGGGTAACCATGCATGGTTTTGCTTTTAATGTAAATTCTGATTTATCTTATTTCGGAAATATTATACCTTGTGGAATTACCGATAAAAGTGTAACTTCACTTCAGAAAGAATTAGGAAGGGAAGTGGATATGAATGAGGTAAGAAACAAGCTTAAAGCCCATTTGGTTGAGCTATTTGAGATGGAAATTATTTAAAATGAAAAAAATATTAAAATACTTACTCATTATTTTTGTAGCCCTCAATCTATTTATTCTTATAAGTGAGAAAAGCTGGATGTACAAAGCGATTTCAATAACTTATTTAAAAGGGCATACATCTTCTTATATTCATGATTTTGTACACTTCCCAGCTAACACCATAAAGGCAGGTACACATCAAAAGTGGGGAGTTTCAAAGGATTACAATAAAGCTAGTTTACCTGAATTTATTAAGCCAATAAATGAAACGCTAGAAACAGTAGCTTTTATGGTAATTGTAAACGACAGCATACATTTTGAAGAATATTGGCATGGCTACTCTGCCGACACTATGTCCAATTCATATTCCATGTCCAAAAGCTGGGTTTCAACTTTAATTGGAATTGCAATAACTGAAGGAAAAATTAAAAGTGTTGACCAAAAAGTATGTGATTTTTTACCTGATTTCTGTGAAGGAAGAAATACAGAATTAAGCATAAAAGATTTACTAACCATGAGTTCAGGTCTTAATTGGACTGAGGATTATTACAATCCAATTGGGCAGACAGCTGAGTCGTATTATGGCTCTAATTTAAAAGATTTGGTTAACAATCTGACAGTTATAGATACTCCTGGTAAAGTCTTTAAATACCACAGTTCATGCACCCAATTAATTACTTTTATAGTTGAAGTTGCAACTGGAGAAACAATAAGTGAATACGCATCCAAAAAACTATGGCAACCAATGGGAGCCAAACACCCTGCACTTTGGAATACTGATGTAGAGAGTGGAGATGAAAAAGGATTTTGTTGCATCAACTCAAATGCAAGAGATTTTGCCCGTTTAGGAAAATTATACTTACACCAAGGAAGTTGGAATGGGACACAGCTTATAGATAGCAGTTATGTAAAAGATGCAACATCAGCTGCTAATTTGTTAAATGAAAATGGAATCCCAAATACTAATTATGGCTATCAATTTTGGCTCGCAGAAAGGCAAGGATTGTCCGTTTATTACACTAGGGGACTATGGGGGCAATATGTAATTTGTATTCCTGAAAAAAATATGATTATTGTCAGATTAGGAAGAAAATATGGAACTAATTTAGATGATGGACACTTTGATGATTTTTATCAGTTTATTGATGCAGCACTTGAAATGTACCCATAAATGTTAATAGATGTAAAAATAAAGAATATTCTTTTTTTGGATATTGAAACTGTTCCCTGCTCCCAAAACTTTAAGGATTTAGACGTTACTTTTCAGACTTTATGGGCCGAAAAAACAGCTTGGCAAAGAAAAGAAGAGTATACTCCTGCTGAATTTTACAAGCTAAAAGCAGGTGTTATGGCTGAGTTTGCTAAAATTATTTGCATTTCAGTAGGGTATTTATTTATTGATAACGGAGAAAACCATTTTCGTATAAAATCATTTTATGGAGATGATGAAAAGCAAATTATCACTGATTTTAATGAACTACTCAACACTCAGTTCAACAAAAAACAACATCAGTTGTGTGCGCATAATGGTAAAGAGTTTGATTTTCCATTTATAGCTAGACGAACACTCATAAATGGATTAAAACTACCTGCACTTTTAGATATTGCAAGTAAAAAACCTTGGGAAGTCAATCATTTAGACACTATGGAATTATGGAAATTTGGTGACTACAAACATTATACTTCCATAAAATTATTGGCTGCTCTATTTAATATTCCAACACCTAAGGATGATATTGATGGAAGCCAAGTAGCTGGTGTTTACTGGAATGATAAAGATATAGAACGCATAAAAAAATATTGTCAGAAAGACACTTTAACGGTAGCACAACTCCTTTTAAAATATAAAGGAGAAGATCTTATTTCAGAAAATAACATTGAGTTTGTTTAAATAGAATTTAAAAACTATTTTTAACCACCTAAAAAAAAGCAGAAGATGGAAAATATATTATTAGAATTTAAGAATCTTGTTACCGA
>CATEYX010000126.1 GCA_949511925.1 Cryomorphaceae bacterium
GGGAAAGTTAATTTTTCTACTTTTCATGATATAAAGTTACCAATTATTGCAGTTATATCTTTATATTTGGAGCTTATTCTTGGCGTTCTTCTCTATGCTATTTATATTAATAAATTGGAGGTTTTAATCACTCAGGCAAATGCTAATGCTTATTTCTCAGCTCGTTTTTGGGCAGTGGAGCATGCTATACTCATGCTATTTGCTATTATATTTGGGCATTTGGGTTTAGTATATGCTAAGAATTTGGAAGATGTTGAACAGAAGTTTAAAAAGAACCTCTTGTATTTCGGTTTATCATTTGTGCTTATTTTTATATCAATCACTATGAATATGTTTAGGAATGCTTAAAAAATATAAAATACTAGTAGTTGAGGATGAATTAGAATTAGCTAAATCAACTATTTCTTCTTTATCAGAAAATGGATTTTCACCTTTCCATGCTAAGGATTTAAAATTAGCTAGGAAGTTATTGAAACAAGAAAAATTTGCTGCAGTACTTTTGGATTTAGGTTTGCCTGATGGAGATGGTATATCTTTGATAAAAGAAATAAAAAACACTAAAATTGAAATTGGCTTGATTATTGTTTCGGCTAAAGATGCCTTGGAAAAAAAAGTACAAGGCTTAGAGTTAGGGGCGGATGATTATTTAACCAAACCCTTCTTTTTTTCAGAACTTAATGCACGCTTAAAATCAGTTATAAGAAGATTGAACTTAGAGGATAATCATCAGTTAACGATTAATGAAATCACTTTATTTCCTGAAGAAATGCGTACATTGATTCATGGTAAAATAGTTGAACTAACGGGTAAAGAGTTTGGTTTGCTTTTATACTTTTTTTCTAATCCTAACAGAGTAATTTCCAAAACTACTTTGGGGGAGTTTATGTCATCAAGCTATGCTGACTATGGTTTTACTGATGATGTAGTCTATACACATATTAAAAACTTGAAAAAGAAAATTACAAATAGTGGTGGAGATGATTATATCAAAAATGTTTATGGTGTAGGTTATAAATTTACTGTAGCATGAAATTATTAACGAAAACTTCTCTTAATTTTATTTCAGCTTCCGTCATTTTCTTCCTTATTGGAAGTGTCGCTATGTATTTTTCAGTGCGTAACATCGTAGCTGAGGATTTGCAAAACCGATTGTTACAACAGCAAAAGGATTTTTTTTATAATGCTGATCAAAATAAACTTACTGACTTATCGTCCAAATTAGTATTTATTCAAATCACTGATAAAGAAATAGTATATTCTTTTTCAGACACTGTCTTAATCGTAAATGAATCCTATATACTTTACCGAAAACTGAAATTTTCTTATTTGCAAGATGAACAATATTACCAAGTAAGTATATTGAAAAACCAAAGCCAAAGTGATTCACTGATCAAAAAAATAGTAATTATGAATGTGGGTTTTGCTATGCTCTTTTTCCTAATTATGTTTTTTGTAAATAGGCATTCTATCAAAAGTGCACTTAGTGTTTTTTACAGTACTATCCGTAAACTAGAAGATTTTGAACTTAGAAAATTACAAACATTAACCCTTGAAACTGCTGAGGTTCAGGAGATAAAAAAACTAAATGAAGTATTTGAGAAAATGGCTACTCAAATTTATAATGATTTTGAAGCACAGAAAGAATATACTGAAAATGTATCACATGAATTGCAAACACCTTTAGCCATTATAAGTTCCAAAGCAGATGAGCTAATGCAAGCAGATAATCTTTCCAAAGAACAGATGGAGCAATTGGCGCTACTTTTGGAAACGACCAATCGACTTTCTAAAATCAATCAGGCACTTATTTTTCTTACCAAAATTGATAATCGATTTTATACTCAGGGTTCAACCTTTTCGTTAAATGATTTGATTAAAGAAAAACTACAAATTTTTGATTCTGCAATTCAAGAAAAAAAGTTGATTTTGGAATTGGATTTATTAGATATTACTCATATTAATATGAATCCTTATTTGGCAGAAACCTTAATTATAAACCTAATTAAAAATGCAATAATACATAATACAAGTGGAGGTGTGTTGCGTATTCAGTTACGCAATAATGCCTTAAGTATTTCTAATAGTGGCTCTCCACTTTCATTCCCTGAAAAGGATATCTTTAAAAGATTTACAAGGAGTGAGAATAGTAAAAAAAATCTTGGTATTGGGCTTTCAATTGTGCAAAGGATTTGTGAATTGTATACTTTCAAAATCGCTTATACTTTTAGAAGTGAACATCAATTTAAAATAATTTTTAAAAAATAAATAATGAATATACAAGAATTAATTAACGACACATCAACCACTATTGTGGATGTAAGAACAGAAGGAGAATTTGAAGAGGGAAATGTTCAGGGATCAATAAATATTCCTTTACATACTATAATTGAAAAGGTTGAGGAGTTAAAGGCAATGCAGCCTTTAGTTTTGTGTTGTCTTTCGGGAGGTAGAAGCGGACAAGCTACGGCTTTTTTACAAGCTAAAGGTTGTGATAATGTACATAATGGAGGGGGTTGGGAATTGGTTGGTTCTCAAAAACGATAATATCCTTGGAAACCTTTAATATATTAGGTGTTATTGGAGCGCTAGTTATTGGTGTGGTTCTTGGTATAACAGGAGGTGGAGGTTCTATTTTAACAGTTCCTATTCTTGTTTATCTCTTAGGTGTTATGCCTATTACTGCAACTGCTTATTCATTATTTATTGTTGGGATAACTGCATTGTTTGGGACATTCCGTAATATGATGAAACGGATGATTGATTTTCGTGTTGCTTTTGTGTTTTCAATTCCGGCTTTTATTGCAGTTTATTTAACTCGTAAGCTGATTATCCAGTCAATACCTACTATTATTTTTACAGTTCAAGACTTTGTGTTAACTAAGGATTTGGCTATAATGATTTTCTTTGCATTTATTATGTTCTTTGCTGCTATTTCTATGATAAGAACAAGGAAGAATATCGCAGTTAAGCAAGTTAGAGAATATAACTACTTTATTATAGTTATTGAAGGTTTTGTAGTTGGAATTCTAACTGGCCTTGTAGGTGCAGGTGGAGGTTTCTTAATCATTCCTGCGTTAGTATTATTTGCTAATTTACCAATGAAAAGGGCGGTAGCTACTTCTCTTATGATTATTTCGATAAAATCATTAATTGGCTTTTTAGGTGATATTGGGAATATTGAAATTGATTGGGAGTTTCTGCTTATGTTTTCAATACTATCTATTGTTGGAATTATTATTGGAATTTATCTTAGTAATTTTATTGACGGAAAAAAAATTAAAAAAGCTTTTGGTTGGTTTGTACTAGTCATGGCAATATATATCATGATTAAAGAAATACTATTTTAAAATGAAAGTAGAACAAATTTATACAAGCTGCTTAGCACAGGGGGCTTATTATATTGAAAGTAATGGGCAGGCTGCTGTTATTGACCCTTTACGTGAAGTTGGGGCTTATATTGAAATGGCGGCAGAAAGAGGAGCTAAAATTAAATATGTTTTTGAAACCCATTTTCATGCAGACTTTGTAAGCGGACACCTTAGCTTAGCAAAACAAACAGGAGCTCAAATTGTATTCGGACCTACTGCAAAAACTGATTTTGAAGTTGTTATTGCTGAGGATAATCAAGTATTTGAATTAGGAAATATAAGCATTAAAGTCTTGCATACTCCTGGGCATACTATGGAAAGTTCTTGTTATTTGTTAAGAGATGAAAAGGGAGAAGATAAAGCTCTTTTTTCAGGAGATACCTTGTTTTTAGGAGATGTAGGTAGGCCTGATTTAGCACAAAAATCAGATGTGAATGAGCAAGATTTAGCGGGAATTTTATTTGATAGCTTAAGAACAAAAATAATCCCTTTAGCGGATGATGTAATTGTTTATCCTGGGCATGGAGCGGGTTCGGCTTGTGGAAAAAATATGAGTAAGGAAACTGTAGGGACTATTGGACATGAAAAAGCGACTAATTATGCTTTGCGTGCTGATATGACTAAGCTAGAGTTTATAAAAGAAGTAATAGATGGAATTTTGCCTCCACCAGCTTATTTTGCTGAAAATGTTAAGTTAAACATTCAAGGAACTTCTTCAGTTGATGTAGTTATTGAAAAAGCTTTAAAACCGATTTCAGTAGAGGATTTTAAAGAACTTTTAACAAAGAAAAATACAGTTATTTTAGATGTACGTAATCAAAAAGAATTTGTAAAAGGTTTTATTCCAGATTCTATTTTTATTGGAATTGATGGAGGCTTTGCTCCTTGGGTTGGGGCTATTATTAAAACTGTTGATACATCAATTTTATTGGTGTGTGATAAGGATAGGCTGCAAGAAACAGCTACTCGATTATCGCGTGTAGGTTTTGATAATATACTAGGACATTTACAGGGTGGTATTAAAGCTTGGGATGTAAATGATTTACACACTATGCAATCTATTTCATCTGAAAAATTTGCAAGCATTTATAAGCAAGATAATGCTATTCATATTATTGATGTACGTAAAGCGAGTGAATACCATAGTCAGCATATTAGCGGTGCCCAGTTGGCTACTTTAGCTAACTTGGATAGGCATCACGATAAATTTACTACATCAAATGAAAATTTTGTGCACTGTGCAGCAGGTTATCGATCAGTTATTGCTGGTTCATTGCTTAAAAAACAAGGAATTAGTAATGTAATTAATATTGAGGGAGGTTTTGGTGCTATTAAAAAAACAGCTATTCCTTTATCGGATTTTATCTGTCCTACAACTTTATAAAATATGGATAAGCAGCATTGGGAAAATATATACGCAACTAAAGGTATGCAAGAAGTAAGTTGGTTTCAAAAAGTCCCTACAACTTCTTTGGATTTAATTAAACAAGTTATTAAAAATAAGCAAGACGCAATTATTGATATTGGAGGTGGTGATGGATTTTTGGTTGATAATTTACTTGAATTAGGGTATACGGATATTACAGTTTTAGATATTTCCAAAAATGCAATTGATAGAGCAAAAAAACGATTAGGTAAGTCGGCTGAAAAAGTAAAATGGATAGTAGCTGATATTACTGAATTTGTTCCCAAGCA
>CATEYX010000127.1 GCA_949511925.1 Cryomorphaceae bacterium
GAAGTTACAGATATGGAAAGAAGCGTAAATGCTGAAGTAATTGCTTCTACATTTGACGAACCAGCAAGTAGACACGTAAAGGTAGCTGATATTGTATTAGAGAAAGCAAAAAGAATGGTAGAATGCGGACATGATGTTGTTATCCTGTTAGATTCAATTACTCGTTTGGCAAGAGCATACAATACAGTACAACCTGCTTCAGGTAAAATATTGAGTGGTGGTGTGGATGCAAATGCACTTCACAAACCAAAGCGTTTCTTTGGTGCTGCTCGTAAAATTGAAAAAGGAGGATCATTAACTATTTTAGCAACTGCTCTTACGGAAACAGGAAGTAAAATGGATGAAGTAATCTTTGAAGAATTTAAAGGAACTGGTAATATGGAGCTGCAATTAGATAGAAAAATTGCCAATAGAAGAATTTATCCTGCTGTTGATTTAGTTTCTTCTTCTACTAGGCGTGAGGATTTATTGTTAGATAAGGAGCATATACAAAGAATTTGGGTACTTAGGAATTACTTAGCAGATATGAACCCTATTGAAGCAATTGAATTTATGAAAGATAGATTACAAAAAACAAAAGACAATACTGAGTTTTTGGTAACTATGAATGGATAATTGATTTAACAATTACAAATAAAAAAAATCCTACCAATTTGGTGGGGATTTTTTTATCTACCTAATTAAAATTAATCTCTAGTAAGTTAGAAAAATCAACAAACAAAAACACCATAAATCATACTCCCACTTCCAGTCATGCTAGAGTAAATAGCGCCATCAGCATACAGTTTTTCTTTTATTTTTTTGAGTTGAGGGTACTTTGCAAAAGCAGCAATCTCAAAATCATTTTTTACTAATGCTTTCCAATTTTCAATAGGTTGATTTATTAAATTCAACAAATCTGATTCTGACATTTTTGGAATAACACCTTTATAAGCCTCAGAAGTTGAAATATGCAATTCAGGAAAAATAAATTTCAATTTATATGCTGATAAGTCCAAATTAATATTCATCATTTTTTCGCCTATTCCAGTTATATATTTTGGAGAATTTTCAATAAAAAACGGACAATCAGCCCCTAATTGCAAGGCGTAGTCTTCTAATTCTATGTTGCTTAATTTCAGCTTAAAAAGTTCATTTAAAGCTTTTAACGCAAAAGCACCATCAGCCGAACCCCCACCTAAACCAGCCCCAATAGGAATTTGCTTATGCAAATGCATTGTTACATTTTCAATTTCAAAATCTGCTTTTAACAATTCAAAGGCTTTAACACAAATATTACTATTTCCAGGTATTGCTATGCCTGAAATAGAAAAAGAAAAATGCATAGAAGGAAGGATTTCTAACATATCACATAACTCATTCACGGGATAAAAAACAGAAGATAATTTATGATAGCCATCAGCTTGTTTTTCAAGCACATTTAGGCCAATATTTATCTTTGCGTTTGGATATACTATCATGACAGATTTTAGTTTTCAACAACAAAAATAATCAACTCAAATTCTATAGGCCTCCACAAATCATTTTATTTAACTTTGTTCTCCTTTTAAATAAAAATACTATGGATTATTTGGCGTTTGAAAAACCAATTGAAGAACTGATTATTAAGCTTGAAAAAGCCAAAGAACTTGGTACTGATGGTTCTGTTGATGTTACTAAAACAGTTGCTGATATTGAGTCAAAAATTGAAAGTACTAGAAAAGAAATCTATGGAAGTTTAACTTCATGGGAAAAAGTACAATTATCACGACACCCTCAAAGACCTTATACTTTGGATTATATTGAGGCACTTTCGGGTGGTGATTTTATAGAATTACATGGTGATAGAGGAGTGAAAGATGACAAAGCTATGGTTGGTGGTTGGGGTACGATTGGCAAGCAATCTGTTATGTTTATTGGACAACAAAAAGGAAGAAACACCAAACAAAGACAATTCCGTAACTTTGGAATGGCAAATCCTGAAGGGTACCGAAAAGCATTAAGGCTTATGAAAATGGCCGAAAAATTTGGCAAACCTGTCGTTTGTTTAATAGATACTCCTGGCGCTTTTCCAGGTTTGGAAGCTGAAGAAAGAGGTCAAGGAGAGGCCATTGCCCGTAACATTCTTGAAATGACAAAATTAGAAGTTCCAATTATTGTGGTTATCATTGGTGAAGGAGCTTCAGGTGGTGCTTTAGGAATAGGGGTTGGTGACAAGATACTCATGTTAAATAATGCTTGGTATTCAGTTATTTCTCCTGAAAACTGTTCCACTATCCTTTGGGGAAATTGGGACCATAAGGAAACTGCTGCTGATGCTTTAAAACTAACAGCAACTAATATGAAGGGAATTGGTTTGGTTGACGAAATTATTAAAGAACCTTTAGGAGGAGCACATACTTTCCCTGAGGAAACCTTTAAAATAGTTAAGAAATCAATTAGTAAAGCAATTAAGGAATTTATTGATATTAAAAAAGATACTTTAGTACATAACCGAATGGAAAAATTCTCCAATATGGGAGTAGTAAACGAATAACTAGATGGCAAAAAAAGTAGGACAAAGAACATTAAAGGCAACCACAACTGCAAAGATTGATGGAAAGCTACAACCTCAAGCAATTGAACTAGAGCAAGCTGTTTTAGGGGCATTAATGATTGATAACGAATCCTTATCAGATGCGATTGACTCACTTCAGGCGGAGTATTTTTATAAAGCCGAACATCAAAGAATATTTGAGGCGATTGTAAACCTATTCAATCATACACAGCCTGTAGATATCCTTACTGTTTCAGAAGAATTGAAACGTATGGAAGAATTGGAATTTATAGGTGGTCTAGCCTATATTTCTGAGTTAACAAATAATGTAGCTTCCTCTTCTAATACTGAGTTTCATGCACGTATTATTGCTGAAAAATTCATCAAGCGTTCACTTATTAGCATCTCTAATAATATTATTGGTGATGCTTTTAACGATTCTGTAGATATTTTTGATTTACTAAATACTGCTGAGGAAAAACTATTTACCGTTACAGAAGGAACCCTTAGAAAAAGTTATGATAAAATGAGTACCTTGATTAAGGGTGCTCTTGAAAGTATTGAAGTCTTAAGAAACAAGGAAGATGGTTTAAGTGGAGTTCCTTCAGGTTTCTCAAACTTAGACAGGATTACTTCAGGTTGGCAAAAATCTGACTTAATAATTGTTGCTGCTAGACCAGGTATGGGTAAAACAGCCTTTGCTTTAACTATGGCAAGAAATGTTGCCGTTGACCATAACACCCCTATCGGATTCTTCTCTTTGGAGATGTCAGCTGAACAATTGGTAAATCGTTTAATTGCCAGTGAAGCAGAATTAGGAGCAAGTAAATTACGTAGAGGTGATTTAGCTGACCATGAAATGGTTCAGTTACACGAAAAAATAAAACACTTATCAGAAGCGCCTATCTATATTGATGATACACCAGGACTTACGGTTTTTGAACTAAGAGCAAAAGCAAGAAGGCTAGTGAAAAATAATGGAGTAGGAATCATCATGATTGACTACCTACAACTAATGAGTGCTGGAGGAAATGCAGGAAATAGAGAGCAGGAAATTTCTACAATTTCTCGTTCACTTAAAGGAATTGCAAAGGAGTTGAAAATTCCTGTTGTAGCCCTATCGCAAGTAAATAGAGGGGTGGAAAGTCGTACTGGAGTTGGAAGTAAACGACCTATGCTTTCTGACCTTAGGGAATCAGGAGCAATTGAGCAAGATGCCGATATTGTAACTTTCATTTACCGTCCTGAATACTATAAAATTTATGAATGGGATAATGGAGATGATTCCAGAGGACAAGGTGAGATCATTATTGCAAAACACAGAAATGGTTCTTTGGCAAATGTCCGTTTGAAGTTTACTGGAGATTTTGCAAAATTCTCTGATCTTGATTATTTTGATGGCAGTGAATTTGATGATGAAGGTGATAACTCTTCAATGATATCCATGTCATCAAGCATGAATAAAGATAATGAGGATGCTCCATTCTAATCTTGTTAAAAAACTAAGTTTATTTTTACTATTCTGCAGTATTATTTTTTCTGGAAAAGCTGCTTATATTTTCATTCCTATGGATGAAAGCCAAAGCAATCATCTAAAAGCTTATGGAATTGCTTTTTATGCTATTGAAAGAGATGTAAAGGTAGATTGGCTACTTAATTACCAAGGTGGTAGCTTTATGATAAAACAACATGCTGCTATTGAAGAAGAATGCAATATAAGAGGCGTTTCTTATCAATTAATTGCTGATGTACAATCAACACAAATACTACAATCCATTGCTAGCCCTGAGGTAAATCAAGATGTTGTCCGCTTGGAAAAAGTTCCTAAAATTGCTATATACTCTCCTACTAACAAACAACCATGGGATGATGCTGTAACCATGGCACTTACTTATGCTGAAATTCCGTATGAAGTAATTTATGATGAAGAAGTTTTAGCAAATTTATTACCACTTTACGATTGGCTACACCTACACCATGAGGACTTTACAGGACAATACGGAAAGTTTTATGCCAGCTTCAAAAATGCTACCTGGTATAAAGATCAGAAAATTGCTTATGAAAAACTAGCCAAAAAACTAGGGTACAATAAAGTTTCTGAAGAGAAATTAGCAGTCGCAAAAAAAATAAAAGAGTTCGTAACGGCTGGCGGATTTCTATTTGCCATGTGTAGCGCAACAGACAGTTACGATATTGCACTAGCTACTGACGGAAATGATATTTGTCAACATATGTTTGATGGTGATGCTGCTGACCCTTCTGCTGAAGAAAAACTAGATTTTAGTAAGACTTTAGCTTTTAAGGATTTTACTTTAGTAAAAAACCCTAATCAATATGAATTTTCTTCTATTGATGCCACACAAACTAGGAGAGTAAACCCAAAAATTGATTTCTTTACTCTTTTTGATTTCTCTGCAAAATGGGATCCTATACCGACTATGTTATGTCAAAACCACATGCAAGTTATTAAAGGTTTTATGGGACAAACTACAGCCTTTAAAAACCAGCATATAAAGTCAGATGTACTAATAATGGGTGAAACAAAAGCAAGCAATGAGGCGCGTTATATTCATGGAAAATTAGGAAATGGTACTTGGACTTTTTACGGTGGACATGACCCTGAAGATTATCAGCATAAAGTGGGTGATCCAAAAACTGACCTTTCCCTACACCCTAACTCCCCAGGGTATCGCCTTATTTTAAATAATATTCTTTTTCCTGCTGCAAAGAAGAAAAAACTGAAGACTTAAAATGAATTTCGAAAAATTACTTTTAGCTTTTTTATGTTTACTCTTTATTACAAACACTCAAGCACAACAAAAAATTACTGGAAATAAAAAAGGAGATCTTACTGTTTTGTGGGGTTGGAACAGAGGTTGGTATTCAAATTCTGACATTCATTTTAAGGGTGATAATTACGACTTTACATTATCGGATGTAGTTGCTAAGGACAGGCAAACAAAATTTGACCCTGCAATATATTTTCACCCTCATTGGATTACCATTCCACAAACTAACTTCAGAATCGAATATTTTCATAAAGAAAATTACTCTATGTCATTAGGGGTTGATCATATGAAATATGTTGTTCAACAAAATCAAAATGTAGCCATAACGGGTAGTATTGAAGATTCAGGCATAGCCTATGATGGTGATTATAATAATGAAACGATTAATATTGAGGATGGATTCCTGAGATTTGAACATTCTGATGGATTAAACTATATTAATTTTGAATACAGAAGATTTGACAACTTAGTGAAGTATGAAAATTGGAATTTAAATATCGCAGAAGGTTTAGGAACTGGTTTTTTATTACCAAGAACCAATGCCACCCTATTTAATAATAAAAGACATGACAAATTTCATTTGGCAGGCTATGGGTTCAGTGCAGTAGTAGCCTTAAATTTATCCTATAAAAGATTTTTCATACAATCAGAATTGAAAGGAGGCTTTATTAATATGCCTGATATGAGAACAACTGAATACAAATCAGATAGAGCTAGTCAGCATTTTTTCTTTTCACAACTTAACTTTTTAGTTGGTTATTCCTTTAGCTTAAACAAGGATTAATCACAAAAAAATACCCTATCCTCCTCATACCAAGAAACATAATTGCTTTGGTAAATCTTTTCAATAGCATTACGCTTAATCTTCATAGTTGGGGTAAGTAATTCATTCTCTACAGTCCAATCCTCTTTAACTATAATTATATTATGTATTTTTTCATGACCTTCTAACTTAGGGTTAACTACTTGTAAAGTAGTTGCTAAACTATTAATTAAATCCTCTCTACTTTTTAATTTTCCTCTTTCGGAAAGCACAACTATTGCAATAGGCTGTGGAACTCCAATACCAACTACACAAACTTGCTCTATATTTTTATTAGCCGATAGTTTCATCTCAATTGGTGATGGAGCTACATATTTTCCTTTACTTGTTTTAAATAAATCCTTCACTCTTCCGGTGATTTTTAAAAATCCATCCTTATCTATTGAGCCTTCATCACCAGTATGCAGCCAATCATCAATTATAGTTTTATTGGTTTCTTGTTCATCTTTATAATAACCATCCATAAGGGCATCATGTTTTATCAGTATTTCTTTTCTCTCTGACAATTTAACATCACAAGATGGCAAAGCTTGCCCGACAAAACCAACCTTTATTTTATTTTGTAGACTCACATGTGAATAGCAAGTATTTTCAGTCATAGCATAGGCTTCCTGAATATTAATTCCTAATCGAGCGAACCAATTAATTAGAGAAACTGGTGTTGGAGCAGCACCCGTAAATACATTAGTCGCTTTATTCAATCCTAATCCTTTCTTAATTTTACTTTTAATTAAAGATGATATAATTGGAATTGAAAGCAATATATTTAACTTATTCTGAGGTAATTTTGTTAGAATTCCCTGCTGGAATTTAGTCCAAATTCGCGGAACTCCTAAAAACACAGTAGGAGAAGCCTCTGATAAATTAGCGGCAAAAGTATCTAAGCTTTCTGCAAAATACACTTTTCCTCCTGAATACAAACTTCCCATTTGCACTAATAATCGTTCTGCAATATGGCAAAGTGGCAAGTAAGAAAAGAATGATTCGTTGTTAAGATGCAATGTTTGCGATGCATGTGTAGTTGCAAAACTAAAATTAAAGAATTTATGCATAACTCCTTTAGGATCTCCAGTTGTACCTGAAGTATAAATTATTGTTGCTAAATCTTGTGCGTCACGAATAATATTTCCTTGCATTGGAGCGATATCTTTTGTCACATCATTCCACTTAGGGTAATCTTCACTATAAAAAGGAAAAGTAATGCAAGGTAAATCAGCTGGGACTCCAGGCTTCATAATAGCATAATCATCTAATTTACCAACGAATAATAATTTTGCTTCACTATGCTTTAGAATTTTTTCTAAAGATGCTGCATTTAAGTTAGGATATAAAGGAACAGATACATATCCACTCATCATAATTGCCATATCTGTCATCATCCAATGAGCACAATTTTTTGAAAGTAATGCAATTTTGCTTCCCTGAGGCATATTTAAAGTTTTAATATATGCAGCCATTTTTCTAACTTCCTCTGCTACCTCATTCCAAGTCCAATTATGCCAAACTCCTTCTATTGGCTGACTTAAATATATTTCGTTTGGTTTTTCTTGCTCCCATTTATAGAGCATTTCTAAAGGTGATAAATAGTTCATTGATTTTCTAAATTCGTTTTGTTAAAAGTACACTTTTTTTCAACATTTTAGTATGCATGCATAATATAAGCTCATTTACTATGCATGCATAGTATTTTTTATATATTCGTATCCTAATTTTTACAAATATGGAACAAGAAGATACTATAGATTACAACATAAGGAAGACCTGGTATAACATCACTAAAATGTATAACAGAACCGCCACAGAATACATGGCAAGCATGGCATTGGGGATGATTATATTAAACATTGATATTACTGAAGGTACCCCATCGACTCAACTAGGCCCAAACATGGGAATGGAGGCTACTTCCTTATCACGCTCAATAAACAAGCTAGAAGATGCAGGAGTTATTGAAAGAAAGGATGATCCAAACGATAAGCGAAAATCTGTTATCCACTTAACACCACTAGGAATGGATTGGCGTGAAGTAGCAAAAGGAGTAGTAATAGAATTTAATGAAACAATACAATCACACTTTGAAAAAGAAGAAATGGATACGTTCTTTGCAATACTAAAAAAGATAAACAAAATTATAGATGAAAACAAATAGACACATTAACAAAGTAGCAGTAGTTGGGTCCGGAATTATGGGATCACGTATTGCTTGTCATTTTGCTAATATTGGAGTTAAAGTATTACTCTTGGACATTGTCCCTTTTGACTTAACAGAAGAACAATTAAAAGATAAAAAAACAAGAAACTCTATTGTAAATGACGCTTTAAAAAGCACTTTAAAAAGCAAACCCTCTCCTATTTATAGCACAGAGTTTGTAAGCAGAATTACTACAGGAAACTTAGATGATGATTTGCATAAAATTGAAAAGGTTGATTGGATTATTGAGGTAGTTGTAGAAAGGCTTGATATTAAAAAACAAGTTTTTGAAAAAATAGAGAAATTCAGAACAAAAGGAACTCTAATTTCTTCTAACACTTCCGGAATTCCAATTGAAAGTATGATAGACGGTAGAAGTGATGATTTTAAAGCTCATTTCTGTGGAACTCACTTTTTTAATCCTCCTAGATATCTGAAATTATTAGAGATTATTCCAACCTCAAAAACAGATACTGAGGTGACCGACTTCCTAATGAATTATGGAGATAAATTCCTTGGAAAAGATATGGTATTATGTAAAGATACTCCTGCATTTATTGCAAATAGAATTGGAGTGGCCAATATCTTGTCACTATTTCATTTGGTAAAAGAATTAGATTTAACTGTGGAAGAAGTGGACTCTTTAAGTGGACCAATTATTGGTCGTCCAAAATCAGCAACTTTTCGCACTTGTGATTTAGTAGGATTAGATACCTTAGTTCATGTAGCAAATGGGGTTTACGAAAATTGTCCTGATGATGAAATGAGAAGTAATTTTGAATTACCTGATTTTATTACCAAGATGAGTGAAAAAAACTGGTTAGGAGATAAAACTAAACAAGGGTTCTATAAAAAATCAAAAGATGAAAAAGGAAAAAGAATTATTGAGGCTCTTAACCTTAATACTATGCAATACGCTCCAAAAAAAAGAACTAAATTTGCAACAATAACAGCAGCAAAACAAGAAGATGATTTATTAAAAAGATTAAAGATTCTTGTAAAAGGAAAAGATAAAGCAGGCGAATTTTACAGAAAATCATTTTATTCTGCATTTGCTTATGTTTCGCACAGAATACCTGAAATAACAGACGACCTTTACAAAATTGACAGAGCACTTTGTGCTGGTTTTGGATGGGAAATTGGACCGTTTCAAATGTGGGATGCTTTAGATGTTGAAAAAACACTATCTAAAATGGAAGAAGCAGGATATAAAGCAGCTCCTTGGGTATATGAAATGGTAAAGTCAGGAAACAACTCATTCTACTCAACCGAAAACGGCACTTTAAACTATTATAATATTCCAGCAAAATCAAATGAAAAAGTAGCAGGAATGGAGAACTTTATTGTGTTAGACCATATTCGAGAGAATAATACCATTTGGAGTAATTCAGGCTGTAACCTTGCCGATATTGGAGATGGAATAGTGAACTTGGAATGGAGAACAAAAATGAATTCTATTGGTGGAGAAGTATTAGAAGGAATTCAAAAATCAATTGAGATTGCAGAAAAAAATCACAAAGGATTAGTGATAGCCAACCAAGGAACCAACTTTTCAGTTGGTGCAAATATTGCTATGATATTTATGATGGCAATCGAACAAGATTATGAAGAGATTGATTTTGCAGTAAGAGCCTTTCAAAATACAACTGGAAGAATCCGTTACTCTTCCATACCAGTTGTAGTTGCTACTCATGGAATGACTTTAGGAGGTGGTTGCGAAATCGCTTTGCATGCCGACCATGTGCAAGCTTCAGCAGAAACTTATATTGGTTTAGTTGAAATGGGAGTAGGTGTTATCCCAGGAGGTGGTGGTACAAAAGAAATGGCAAGAAGAGCTTCAAAGGCTTACTTTTCAGGAGATATAGAATTACCTACTTTAAAAGAAAGATACTTAAATATTGGTATGGCAAAAGTTGCCACCTCAGCACAGGAAGCTATAGAGTTAGATTTATTATTAAAGAATAGAGATAAAGTAACAGTAGGATTTAATAATCTTATTACGGATGCAAAAGCAGCAGCTTTAAACTTGGCAAACCAAGGATATACTCAACCAGTACCTGAAAAAATAAAAGCTTTAGGGAAAGATGGATTAGGAATGTTTATGGTAGGCGCTCATTCTATGCATGCGGGAGGATATATTACTGAACATGAAAAATTAATGTCAGAAAAATTAGCTTATGCAATTTGTGGAGGAGATTTATCAGCACCTACTTTAGTTTCTGAACAATATTTATTAGACCTTGAAAGAGAAGCCTTTTTATCATTATGTGGTGAAAGAAAAACTTTGGAAAGAATAGAATACATGTTAAAGAAAGGTAAACCATTAAGAAATTAAAATTATGAATACAGCATATATAGTAACAGGATATAGGTCGGCAGTAGGAAAATCAGGAAAAGGAGTTTTTAAATTTACAAGACCTGATGACTTGGCAGCAGATGTAATTAAACATTTAGTAGCCTCCGTACCTGAATTAGATAAAGATAAAATTGATGATGTAATTTGTGGAAACGCTACCCCTGAAGCAGAACAAGGATTAAACATTGGTAGAATGATTTCCTTAATGGGATTAGACACCATAAAAGTTCCCGGAATGACCGTGAATAGATACTGTTCTTCAGGATTAGAAACTATTGCCATAGCCAATGCAAAAATACAAAGTGGAATGGCCGAGTGCATTATCGCAGGTGGAGTAGAATGTATGTCTCCTATCCCATTTGGTGGTTGGAGAATTATACCTAACTATAATGTAGCAAAAGACAATTCTGATTGGTATTGGAACATGGGGCTTACTGCTGAAGCAGTTGCTGAAAAATGGAACATCAGCAGAAAAGACCAAGATGAATTTGCTTTTAACTCTCATCAAAAAGCATTAAATGCAATTGAAAAAGGGTATTTTAAAAGTGGTATAGTACCTATTACAGTAAAGGAAACTTACTTAGATAAAAACGAAAAAAGACAAGAAAGGAGCTATGTTGTTGATACAGATGAGGGACCAAGAAAAGGAGGTTCAGCTGAAGCATTAGCAAGACTAAGAACTGTATTCGCACAAGAAGGAACGGTAACTGCAGCCAATGCATCACAAACTTCTGATGGAGCAGCATTTGTTTTATTAATGTCAGAAAAAATGGTAAACGAATTAGGTGTAAAACCTATCGCAAAACTATTGAGTTACTCAGTAGCAGGTGTAGAACCAAAACACATGGGAATAGGTCCAGTTAAGGCAATACCAATGGCACTTGAAAAAGCTGGATTAAAATTAGAAGACATTGAACAATTTGAATTGAATGAAGCCTTTGCATCTCAATCCTTAGCCGTTATTCGTGAGTTAGGATTAAACCCAGACATTGTAAATGTAAATGGGGGGGCAATCGCCTTAGGACATCCACTTGGATGTACTGGAGGGAAACTTACTGTACAATTAATAAACGAAATGAAAAGAAGAAAACAAAAATACGGAATGGTAACAATGTGCGTAGGTGCGGGACAAGGTGCAGCCGGAGTATTTGAAATTCTTTAAAAACCTTAAAAAATAATATTATGATAAAAGGAGGAGAATTTTTAATTAAAGATCAAGAAGCAAAAGATATTTTTATTCCAGAAGAATTTGGAGAAGATCAATTGATGATGGCTTCAGCAACTAAAGAATTTGTAGAAAA
>CATEYX010000128.1 GCA_949511925.1 Cryomorphaceae bacterium
GAAAATCCAATTGATAAAAATGCTAAATGATGTAATTATTTAATTAAATCGCAACAAGCTATTTTGTTGGAGTCAGCAGCTGATATTGTAAAAGGTTTGAATTGGGATGTGAAGGATTTGCTGGTGCAGCAAAGCATGTTTGTTGACTTAACAGATGATGAGCAAAAAATAATTGAAATTTTGTCGGATAATGAAATGCATATTGACGCACTGGTTGAGGCTTTGAATTGGGGATTTTAAAAGTGGCAAGCGTACTTTTAAAAGCGGAGTTTAAAGGGTTAATCATTTCACTTCCTGGAAAAATATATAAGAAGAGTAGTTAATTTTTTTTGCGATTTATCAAAATATTCTACATTTGCCAAAATTTAAGTTCAAAAAAATAATTAAAAAGAAAATTAAAATGGGACAAAAAATCCATGACTTTATGGGTGAAGTAGCCGCAAAGAATGCTGGCGAAACTGAATTCTTACAAGCAGTTGAGGAGGTGGCTGAAGCTGTCATTCCTTTTATGGAAGAAAATCCGAAATATAATAACAAGATGTTATTGGAAAGAATGGTAGAGCCTGAGCGCGTGTTAATGTTTAGAGTGCCCTGGCTGGATGATAAGGGAGAAACACAAGTAAACAGAGGATATAGAGTAGAGTTTAATTCTGCAATAGGACCTTATAAAGGAGGATTAAGATTTCATCCTTCAGTAAACTTATCTATTCTTAAGTTTTTAGGTTTTGAGCAAGTATTCAAAAACTCTTTAACTACCTTACCAATGGGTGGGGGTAAGGGTGGAGCTGATTTTAACCCTAAAGGAAAATCTGACAATGAGGTAATGAAGTTTTGCCAATCCTTTATGACAGAATTATGTCGTCATATTGGACCAAATACTGATGTGCCTGCTGGTGATATTGGTGTTGGCGGAAGAGAAATTGGATTTATGTTTGGACAATATAAAAGGATAAGAAATGAGTTTACAGGTGTACTTACTGGTAAAGGAATGTCTTGGGGTGGTTCTTTAATTCGCCCAGAAGCAACAGGATATGGAAATGTATATTTTGCACAAAACATGTTGGCAGTTAAGGGAGATTCTTTTAGTGGGAAAACGGTTACTATTTCTGGAGCTGGAAATGTAGCTCAATACGCTTGTCAAAAAGCGACTGAACTAGGCGCTAAAGTGGTGACACTTTCTGATTCTTCGGGATATATTTATGATGCTAACGGAATTGATGCTGAGAAATTAGCATTTGTTATGGAGCTTAAAAATGTAAGAAGAGGAAGAATTAAGGAATATGCTGATAAATTCGGTTGTGATTTCCATGCAGGAGCAAGACCATGGTCAGTAAATTGTGATATTGCTTTGCCTTGTGCAACACAAAATGAGTTGGATCAAGCAGAAGCAAAAACATTAGTAGCTAACCGATGTATATTAGTTTCAGAAGGCGCAAACATGCCTGCTACGCCTGAAGCAATTGCTGTATTCCAAGATGCTAAAATTTTATTTGCACCTGGAAAAGCATCTAATGCTGGGGGTGTAGCTACCTCAGGTTTGGAGATGAGTCAAAATTCACTTAGAATGAACTGGACTAGAGAAGAAGTTGACACTAAATTGAAACAAATCATGCAAGATATTCATTCTTCATGTATCGAATATGGTACAGAGGGTGATTATGTTGATTATGTGAAAGGAGCAAACATTGCAGGATTTGTAAAGGTAGCAGATGCTATGTTGGATCAAGGATTAGTGTAGTTTTTATTATTTATTATATTTAAATAGGAGGCTTTTGCCTCCTTTTTTTATTTGTGTACTTTTGCCCTCCCAAAAAATAAAATTATGTTAGGAAAATTCCAAAAGCAGTTACAAGATGAATTAGCAAATATTAAAGAGGCTGGTTTGTATAAAAAAGAAAGAATAATTACCAATCCTCAAGGAGCAAGCATTCGTGTAAGTACAGGAGAAGAGGTGTTAAACTTTTGTGCGAACAATTATTTAGGTTTGTCATCTCACCCTGATGTTATTAAAGCAGCCAAGGATGCTTTGGATACGCATGGTTACGGAATGTCATCTGTTCGTTTTATTTGTGGGACACAAGATATTCATAAAAATTTAGAAAGAAAGATTTCTGAATTTTTAGGGATGGAGGATACTATATTATATGCTGCAGCTTTTGACGCTAATGGAGGGCTTTTCGAACCTTTGTTTGGCAAGGAAGATGCTATTATTTCTGATTCTTTAAATCATGCTTCCATTATTGATGGAGTTCGCCTGTGTAAGGCTGCTCGTTATCGTTATGCAAATAATGATATCGCTGATTTGGAAGCACAATTGATAAAAGCACAAGACCAAAGAAATAGAATAATAGTTACGGATGGTGTATTTTCTATGGATGGCTATATAGCTCAATTGGATAAAATCTGTGATTTAGCCGAAAAATATGATGCCTTAGTAATGGTGGATGATTGTCATTCTACTGGTTTTGTAGGAAAAACAGGTAGAGGAACTCATGAACATTGTGGTGTTATGGGTAGGGTTGATATTATTACTTCTACTTTAGGGAAAGCATTAGGTGGTGCAATGGGTGGTTTTACTTCAGGTAAAAAGGAAGTAATTGATATTTTACGTCAAAGATCTCGTCCTTATTTATTTTCTAATTCTTTGGCGCCATCAATTGTAGGAGCAGCTGATAAGGTTATTGATTTATTAAGTAATACTACTCATTTGCGTGATAAGTTGGAAGAAAATACAAGTTATTTCAGAGAAAAAATGACACAAGCAGGTTTTGACATAAAAGAAGGATTGCATGCAATTGTACCTGTGATGTTGTATGACGCAAAACTTTCACAAGTAATGTCAGATAAATTATTGGCAGAAGGAATTTATGTAATTGGCTTTTTCTTTCCAGTTGTTCCGAAAGATCAAGCTAGAATTAGAGTTCAAATTTCTGCTGCACACACTCGTGAAAACTTAGAAAAAGCTATAGCAGCTTTTACTAAAATTGGGAAGGAATTAGGGGTTATATAAAGGTTATAAACAATAATAGTTAATAATACTTTGCAGAATAGTAAAAAAGTGTAATTTTGCAACCCTTTTATTAAGGACTAAATAAACATATATACAGTGGATACATTAAGTTACAAAACATTATCAGCAAATAAAGAGACTGCAAACAAAGTATGGTTTGTCGTTGATGCTGAAGGACAAGTTCTTGGAAGAATGGCATCTAAAATTGCTAAAATTTTAAGAGGAAAATACAAAACAAATTTTACTCCTCATGCGGATTGTGGTGATTACGTTATCGTAATTAATGCAGGAAAAATCGTAATGACAGGGAAAAAAATGGAAGATAGAAGAATATTTTCTCATACGGGTTACCCTGGTGGACAGAAAAGAATTTCTCCTAGTGCAATGTTAGCAAAAGACGAAACATCAGTTGTTAAACATGCAGTTAAAGGAATGTTACCTAAAAACAAATTAGGAGCAGCTATCTTAAAAAACTGTTATATTTATGCAGGTACTGTGCACGAACAAGAAGCTCAGAAACCAACAAATCTTAACTTAAACGACTTAAAATAATCATGGATACAATTCACACAATTGGTAGAAGAAAAGCATCTGTTGCTAGAATCTACATGTCAGAAGGAAAAGGAAATATTACTGTAAACGGTAAAGACTTTAAAGAGTATTTTCCTGTTGATACTATGCAATTTAAGTTAGAACAACCATTCAATATTGCTGATCTTGCAGGTAAGTTTGATGTGAAGGCTAATGTAAATGGAGGTGGTACTACTGGGCAATCTGAAGCTATTCGTTTAGCAATTTCAAGAGCGCTTTGTAAATTAGATCCTGAAAATAGAATTACATTAAAGCCAGAAGGAATGCTTACAAGAGATGCAAGAGTTGTAGAGCGTAAAAAACCTGGTCAGAAAAAAGCAAGGAAGAAATTCCAGTGGGTTAAAAGATAGAACCAATCAATTTATTAATAAATGTTTAGCATCTAAACTGCTGGGACAAGTGAATAACTTCTACCGAGCAGTTGCTTAACGAAAAAAAAGAACGTAAACATGTCAAGAACAAATTTCAAAGAATTATTAGACGCAGGTGTACACTTTGGACACCTTAAGAAAAAGTACAACCCAGCAATGGCTCCTTATGTATTTATGGA
>CATEYX010000129.1 GCA_949511925.1 Cryomorphaceae bacterium
ACTTCAAATCCTAGAACATCGCTTTTAAAATAGAATGCCATAGAGAAATGTCCCAATGCCATTAAGATTCCTCCTAGCAAAATTGATTTTTTGAAACCAATAAACTTATCGGCAATCATACCGCCTAATACTGGTGTTGCATATACTAACGATCCATAAGCAGCAAAAATACCAAATGACATTTCTTCTCTGTAGGCTTCATCAGTAATGTAAGTGAAAAATTCATTTACCATGTAAAGCATAAGAAGGGCACGCATTCCGTAATAAGAGAAACGCTCCCATAATTCTGCAAAAAATAAATAGAACAATCCTTTTGGATGTCCGAATAATTGGTTGTCTTGATTTGTCATATTTGTGTAATAAAATTAGGTTGCCGAAAATAGTAAAATTTTTGGTTATAAATTCTCTAAAATGAAATCAGTCATTTTTTTATACAAATGATAACGAGTATTTCCTCCATAAATCCCATGATTTTTATCAGGATAAATGAATAAATCGAACTGTTTATTTGCGTTTACTAAGGCTGAAATCATCTCCATAGTATTTTGCACATGTACATTGTCATCTGCACTACCATGAACTAATAAATAATGTCCTTTTAGTTTCTCAACATGATTGATAGGCGAGTTTTCATCATAACCACTTGCATTTTCTTGAGGAGTTTGCATATAGCGTTCTGTGTAAATATTATCGTAATAACGCCAATTTGTAACCGGGGCTACTGCAATGGCAAGGCTAAATACATCAGCTCCTTTTGTTATCGCTAATGAGGACATATATCCTCCATAACTCCAGCCTTGAATTCCTATTCTATTGGCATCAATGTAATTAAGGTTTCCAAAGTATTTTGCTGCATTTATTTGGTCAATCGTTTCATATTTCCCCAATTCTTTGTAAGTCATCTTCTTGAACTCTGAACCTTTTCCCCCTGTACCTCTGTTATCTACACAAGCTACAATATATCCTTTTTGGGCGAGCATCTGGTACCAGTAATAGTTTGTCCAACCAAAAGAATTCGTTACTTGTTGAGAACCAGGACCTCCATATAAAAACATAAATATAGGATATTCTTTATTCTCATCAAAATTAGGAGGTTTTATCATCCAAGCATTTAACTCTGCATCTTCAGTTTTTATATTGAAAAATTCTTTTTTAGTTAGGTTGAAGTCTAACATGTTAGTGTTAAAATCAGTGTTATCTTCTAATGTTTTTAGTCTCTTCCCGTCAGCTGTATGTAAAGTATAAACAGGAGCAGAGTTAGCAGTTGATACAGAATTCATATAATATTTTAAACCCTTACTAAAAGATGAATTATTTGTTCCGTTTTCTGTATTTAATTTTGTTTTAATATCAGTGTCTAAATGCTGAACATAGAGTGTTCGATTAATAGAACCTTCTTCAGTTGAGGTAAAGTAAATTTTCATTTTATCACTATCGACTCCATGAAAGGATGTTACTTCCCAATTCCCATTTGTAATTTGTTGTTCTGAACCATCTAATCCTTTTAAATAGATATGATTAAAACCATCTTTCTCAGAGGTCCAAATAAAATTATCTTCCGGTAAAAAAGTTAGGTTATCGTGTATGTCAATAAAGTATTTGTCTTTTTCAGTAAATAATACTTTGTTACTTCCGTCTTCAGTATTTGCGAGTACAAAATCCAACTCATTTTGATGGCGATTCATTCCGTAAAGGGCTAACACTTTTGGGTTGTTAGTCCATTTAATTCTTGGAATATATTCGTAATCTTTTTCAGTATAAATATAAGTACTTTTATTCTTTGCTATATTATAAAAATATACCTTCACTATAGAGTTGTCTTCTCCAGCCTTCGGGTATTTAAATACTTCTTGGGTAGGATATAGTCCTCCTTTGAATAAATCCATAGAGAATTCTTTTACATGAGTTTCATCAAATTTGTAATAGGCAATATGTTCACCATCTGGTGCCCATTCAAAAGAGCGTACTAATGCAAATTCTTCTTCATAAACCCAGTCAGAAGCACCATTAATAATATGGTTCTTTTTACCATCAGAGGTAACTTGAGTTATTGTTCCGCTTTTTATATCTTTAATAAAAAGATTGTTGTCTAGTACATAAGCAACTTTATCACCTTGGGGTGAAAAGGTAGCATACATAACTTTTTTATCTGATAATTTACTGATTTTATCGTTATGGATATTGTAGATGTAATAAACAGATTTACTAGAATATCGATAAATGCTTGTAGTTTCAGTAGCTAATAAAAGTTGCTTTTCATTTTCACTAAATGTGTACTTCCCAATTTTTGGAATTTCAAAATCAGTACTTTTAAATAGGGTACGTACTTTTTTTCCATTTTTAAATCGATATTTTATTATCTCTTGTCCATCTTCAGTTTTTTCTATAGTTGAATAATGTTCACCATCATTCATAGAATTAAATCCACCCATACTTTTAGGATAGAAAGCATAGTTTTTCCATAAATCATCAAGAGTAATATCTCTTTTTTGAGAAAATATAGGGGTTATAAAAACTAAGCTAAAGCAAATTATTAATATCTTTTTCATTAGTGTTTGAATTTTAGAATTGGAAATGGCGAATTTAATTAAATTTGCACAGATGGACTACAAGCAATTAAATATTGATGATATTTCTTTTTTTAAGGAAATAATTGGTGCAAATTATGTGCTTTCAGATAATCAAAGTATTTTGAATTATAG
>CATEYX010000130.1 GCA_949511925.1 Cryomorphaceae bacterium
GCTTATCCATTCCCCAAGGTTTATGTAGGTAGCTTTATTATTAATCTTAAGCTCTAGAGGTAGATGTCTGTGTCCAAACACATAATAATCAACAGGATTAACTTTCTGTTGCTCTTGACAGTAGCCAAAAAGAATTTCTTTTTCCTTACTACTAAACTTTGCTTCATCACCATTTTTGCGACTACTCTTACTCCAAGTATGTGCTAAAGTAAATGCAAAATTAGGGTGAAAACGAGCAAATACCCATTGACATATTTTTGAAGTAAATATTTTTTTAAGAATTTTATATAAATAATCGCCATCTCCCAATCCATCCCCGTGACCTATAAGTATCTTTTTATCTCCTTGTTGAATTATGATGTTTTCGTGATGTATGCTTACGCCTATTTCAGTTTCTAGATAATCTCTCATCCATAAATCATGATTACCTACAAATAAATGTACGGGCGTTCCATTATCTGTTAGGTTGGCAATTTTCCCTAATAAACGAACAAATCCTTTAGGAACTACCTTATTGTATTCAAACCAGAAATCAAAAATATCGCCAACTAAATAAATTGCTTTTGCGTCTTTTTCAATTTCATTAAGCCATTGGACAATCTGCTTTTCTCTTTTATGGCTTTCTGCCATACTAGGAGTTCCTAAATGAAAGTCGGAAGCAAAATATATTTTGTCTTTTGTCAAAATTATTTTTCTAATTGAGTTCTTAATAATTGGTTAGCTAGCTTTGGGTCAGCTTGTCCTTTCGAAAGCTTCATTACTTCCCCCATGAACAAACCAATTAATCCTTTCTTACCTTCTTTATAGTCTTTTGCTTTTTCTGGGTATTTTGCGATTGCTAGTTTAATGTAATCTCCTAAAGCATCACTATCACTTTCTTGTGTCCAGTTATTGTCAGTTGCTATTTTATCAGCTGTATCATTACTGGCAAGCATTGCGGGGAATACTTTTGATGTAGCTACTGTGTTACTTACTTTTCCTTGATCAACAATAGAAATGAGGCTTGCTAATCTTTTAGGGTTTATACTGAACTCGGCAATGCTAATGGCTTTTTCATTTAGGAAAGATTTTACGCTTCCGTTCACAAAATTGGCAGCTGACTTATAGTTTTTGGTTGAACCACATAACTCATTGTAGTATAGTGCAATTCCTTTTTCATCAGTAAGAATATTGGCGTCATAATCTGATAAACCAAATTCAGCAGTAAACTTTTTGAATAGTTCGCTTGGTAGGGGAGGTAAACTATTTTTTAACTTTTCAATATATTCTTTAGTAACAATTACTGCCTGTAAGTCTGGTTCAGGGAAGTAGCGATAGTCATTTGCTTCCTCCTTGTGTCGCATTGAAATTGTAGAGTTGTTGGCTGCATTAAAACTTCTTGTTTCATGGCTTACTTCTTTGCCTGCTTCTACTAATGCTATTTGTCTATCTATTTCAAATTCAATAGCTCGTTTTACATTTCTAGTAGAATTCATATTTTTAACTTCTACTTTAGTTCCAAATTCACTAGCTCCTTTCAGCATTACTGAAATATTAGCATCACATCTTAAGGAACCTTCTTCCATGTTTCCATCACAGATATCTAAATAGCGTACTAATTTTCGTACTTCATTTATATACTGATAGGCCTCATCAGAGGAACGAACATCTGGTTCTGAAACAACTTCAATTAAAGGAACTCCAGCTCTGTTTAAATCAATTAAAGTATGGAAAGGGTCTAAATCATGAATTGATTTTCCGGCATCCTCCTCCATGTGAATTCTTGTAATTTTTATCTTTTTAGGATTTCCCTCAGCATCTTTAATTTCTATAATCCCTCCATTGCAGATAGGAGTAGTGTCCTGTGTGATCTGATATCCTTTTGGTAAATCGGCATAAAAATAATTTTTACGCGCATACTCATTTCTTTCTCTAATTTCAGCACCTACAGCTATTCCCATCTTTACAGCATATTCAATTACTTTTGCATTGCTTCTGGGTAATGTTCCTGGGTGTCCTAATGAAATTACTGATGTTTTAGTGTTGGGAGCTTCCCCATAAATATTTTCATCAGAAGAATAGGCTTTTGTTTTAGTTAGTAATTGAGCATGAACTTCTAGTCCAATTACAACTTCATATTTATCTCTTAAACTCATTATTCAAATATTACTTTTCCTGATTCTAGTACTTCTCCTTTTTTATTAAGTGTGTAAAAGTACAAACCATTCCTTAGATTTTCTCTGTAAATTGTATTTTGATTTTTGTGAATTTCTTGTTCCAGTACTTTAGCTCCCAAACTATTGTATAAAGTAAATATTTCAGCATTTGAGTTTTGAATTGTAAACTGAGTTGCTGCTGGATTTGGAAATAGGTTGTGAGTTAATTTATTTTCAATTATTGCTGTTGGAGTTCCGCATTCCAATAGATAAAGTCCAGTTTGCATATCAGAAACAATAATATTTCCTGAAGGTAAGTTAGGATAAACGCCCCAAGCTCCTTTGTATGAGGCATGGCTATTAGGTGCATAAGTATCGTATTCCCAAGTTTGAACAGGATTGCTTGGGTCAGAAATATCAAAAACCCTTAAGCCATCATGGTAATAAGGAATATAGGCTAAATCTCCTTTTATAATTCCATTATGTGCCATTGATTGTGGATCAACTCCCGAATTAAAAGTAGCTAAAACTGAAATATTACTTAAGTCAGCAACATCTA
>CATEYX010000131.1 GCA_949511925.1 Cryomorphaceae bacterium
TACTGAATCTCCAATTTTCAATGCTGAACGGTATTCACGCTCTTGCTTTTGTTTTTTTATTTGCGGACGAATCATAAAAAAATACATTACGGCAAATATCATACCGAACATAATTAATGATGAAGTTCCCGTTCCTGCTGATTGTAATAATATCATACTTATTTTTTTTGAGGAACAATTACATTCCCATTTATAGTTATCACTTTAGTATTTGGTATTGCATTACTTACTAAAGTAACGGTTTTATTTTGTTTTCCTGATTTCCCTGCGCTATTGAAAGTAACTTTAATTGCAGCCTCCTCCCCTTTTGCAATAGGATTTTTAGGCCACTCAGGTACTGTACAACCACAACTTCCTTTTGCAGCGGTAATGATAAGATCGGCATCACCAGTATTTTTTAAAATAAAGTCATGTGTAACCGATTCCCCTTGTTGCATTTCACCAAAGTTGTAACTAGTTTCGAGCATTTCAATATTAGGTGTCAGCACTTTTTCAGCTTTGCTATTTGCTGTAAGTGGGCTACTCACTAAGTCGGTAGTTATTGATTTTTCATCTGATGATGAGCCACAAGACACTAAAGCTAAGGATAATAATAAGATAAGTTGCTTCATTTTAATTTTTAATTTCAAAAATAAGGTTTTTTTTAAACTAATCCTCTCCCTATTTTTTTAATTTTCCCTTCTCTAGTATAGGTTTTTACTACATTGTCCAACAAACCATTTACAAACAGTTTACTTTTTGCTGCACCATAATATTTTGAAATTTCAATATATTCATTCATGGAAACTTTTACTGGCAAATCTTCCATTGAAAAAATTTCAGCAAAAGCCATTTTCAAGAATAATTGATCCATAATTGCGATACGATCTAATTCCCAGTTTTTTGAAAATTTCACAATTATATCCTCATACTCTTTGTTGCTATTTATTGTATTACGGAATAATTTTAATGCAAATTTTTCATCCGAATTATCTTTAAATGCTGAATGAGGATTAATGATTTTATTTTCCTTAATCTGTCCCATAACAATAGCTGCAACAAATGGCAAGTCATCAGTCCAGTATATACTTCTTTCTTCTAGTATATGATGTACTAACTCATTATTCAATATAATTTCATTCAATGCATTGACAATAAATCTTTGATCAACATCAGCTCCTTTTTCTTCAGTAGAAATATATTTAGAATATAACTCTGACTTATACAATTCAGAGAATAACTTTCTTACAACATCATGGTCATTCTTCAACCAAATACCTGAAACTCTACTTACCTTATGCATCAAAGGATTATTGTCACGGATTAGTGCAATAAATTCATTTTCAACAAATCGTTTATTAGGATTCAAATCGTTAGCAGATGGTAAGTGTTTTTTCTTACCTTCTTCAAAGAAATTGTCAGCATGTTTCACCAACTCAATCAATAAAGAAATAATCACTAAATTAAGTTCTACCACTTCATTAATGTGCTTTAGCATTGAACGCTCAGCAACTGGCATATTATCCTCCTTTATTGTAAAATACGAATACAATGATTGCATTACTTTTAACCTGATATGTCTTCTACTTAGCATCTGAAATTACGCGTTTTTTCTATCATTAATTCTTTGTTCAGCTATCTCTAAAGCGGCAGCATTAGTTGTTATACTCTCTAATTCCGCTTTCTTTAAAATTTCTAACGTTGTATCATAAATTGCTCTTGTTTGGTTGATAGCATGCTCTCTATCATATCCTTTAATTTCAGAATAAACATTAATTAAACCCCCTGCATTAATTAAAAAATCAGGAGCATAAACAATTCCTTTATCTGTACACAATTGTCCATCTCTTACCTCGTCAGCTAACTGATTATTGGCAGCACCCGCAATTATTTCACATTTCAATCGGCTAATCGTATCAGGATTTACTGTTGCACCTAAAGCACATGGAGCGTAAATATCAATATCCAAATCATAGATTGCATCTCCCATTACAATTTTGGCTCCATACTGCTTAGCAAGCTCAGCCAATCGTGTTTCATTAATATCATTGATGATTACTTTTGCGCCATCATCCATTAAGTGTTTTACTAGGTTTTCCCCTACATGTCCAATTCCTTGAACAAGTACTATTTTACCGTCTAAATTATCGCTTCCCCATTTGTATTTTGCAGCTGCTTTCATACCCATAAACACACCAAAAGCAGTAACTGGTGAAGGATCACCACTACCTCCCATACTTTCAGGAATTCCTGTAACATGCTTAGTTTCCATACGCACATACTCCATATCCTTAGTATTCATACCAACATCCTCTGCAGTAATGTATTTACCACCTAAGCTGTCGACAAACTGACCAAATTTACGCATTAACGCTTCAGTTTTTTCAGTATTAGCATCTCCAATAATCACTGCTTTCCCGCCTCCTAATTCCAAACCAGAAATAGCCGCTTTAAACGACATTCCTCTTGACAAACGCAATACATCTTGAATAGCATCCTCTTCATTAGCATAATCCCACATACGCGTACCACCAAGAGCAGGACCTAAAGTTGTATCGTGAATAGCAATAATTGCTTTTAATCCTGTAACTGTATCATTGCAAAAAACAACTTGCTCATGTCCCAATAAACTCATTTTACTTATCACAAATCCTTCTTTTTTAGCTTTTACTTCTGTTAATGCCATTTCTTTTTCTTGTATTAAATTATATTATTTAATCAGATAAGTATACTTTAAAAATTAATTTCTTCTCATTTTTAAATTGGACGCGAATTTACTTATTATTTTTGGCTTTTTAAATAAAGTAACTCAACAATTAATGAAACACTTATTTTACCTCAATAAATTCTTTTGGAAATACCGAATATTACTAGCAATAGGTACTGTTTTTATTATCATAGCCAACTTGTTTGCCCTTTACCCTGCTGAATTTGTAAGGAAAGCCTTTGATGCAGTAATTCTCAGTATGAATACAGGAAACACATCAAACACAAGCGAGATACTTATAAAATATGGTAGCTTAATTGTTTTGTTTGCCATACTCAAAGGTATCTTTATGTATTGCATGCGACAGACAATTATTGTAATATCAAGGAAAATAGAATATGATTTAAAGAATGAAATTTACCAACAATATCAAGCTTTAAGCATCTCGTTTTACAAAAAAAATAAAACTGGAGATTTGATGAATAGAATATCGGAAGACGTAAGTAGAGTACGTATGTACTTAGGCCCTGCTCTTATGTATGCTATCAATATATTTGTCTTGTTTTTACTCGTGATTAGTAAAATGCTAAGCATAAGCACTACGCTAACAATTTATGTGCTTTTGCCTTTACCTATACTTGCTGTTTCAGTTTATTTTGTGAGTAGTACTATGAATAAAAGAAGTGAAAAAGTACAAGCACAACTTTCGGACATTACTACTGTTGCTCAAGAAACTTTTTCTGGAATAAAAATTATTAAATCGTTTAGTAATGAAGATAATGCCTTAGAGGTATTTATGAATAGTTGCAAAAGCTACACCAAGCGACAATTAGAACTTGTAAAAATAGAAGCCTTGTTTTTTCCTTTGATAATTTCCATGATTGGAGTTAGTAGCGTACTAACGGTTTATATTGGAGGGCTGGAAAGTTTTAATGGGAATATCAGCACAGGAAATATTGCTGAGTTTATTATTTATGTAAACATGTTGGCTTGGCCTGTAGCTTCAATTGGTTGGATTACTTCTTTAGTGCAAAGATCAGCAGCTTCACAAGAAAGAATAAACGATTTTCTTTTGCTTACTTCAGATATTGAGAATAATACAAGCGAACACACACCCGTTGAAGGTGATATTGTATTTAATGAAGTTAATTTAAGCTATACTGACACTAATATTCAAGCCTTAAAAAACATAAGCTTTACACTAAAAGAAGGAAACACGCTTGGGATTTTCGGTAAAACAGGAAGTGGGAAGTCAACTATTGCTAACCTAGTTTGCCGCTTGTACGACACCTCATCTGGTAGTATTAGCTTTGAGAAAACTAACATTAAAAATTTAAACCTAAACAGCTTAAGAACTGCCATAGGCTACATCCCGCAGGACGGTTATTTGTTTTCGGGAACAATAAGAGAAAATATTGCTTTTTCAAGTGATAATATTGACAACCAAAAGATACTTGAAGCCGCTAAAAAAGCAGATATCTTGGATGAGATAAATAATTTTAAAGAAGGATTGGATACTATAATAGGTGAAAGAGGTGTACAGCTTTCAGGGGGACAAAGACAAAGACTTGCCATAGCTAGAACATTTTACAAAAACCCATCACTATATATTTTTGATGACTGCCTTTCAGCAATTGACGCAACCAAGGAACAAAGAATTTTAAAACAATTGAAAGTAGAAAGTAAGGCAAAAAGCAGCATTATTATTTCACACAGAATATCAACCCTAAAAGATGCTGATAAAATTATAGTACTTGACAATGGAGAGATAACAGAATCCGGTTCGCACATTGAATTACTTAGCCAAAAAGGATTTTATTTCGAGATGCATCAAATACAGACAAATAAAGAATCGTAATTACTATTTAATATATTTTAATATATTTGGCTTTTAAAAAAATTACAGATGGCTGAAAACAGAGATATAGAAGAAATTTTTTCAAAATCGGTTCGTGCAGGAAGAAGAACTTATTTTTTTGATGTAAGATCGACAAGAGCAGAAGACTATTACATGACCGTTACCGAGAGTAAGCGTGATTTTAATGAGGACGGAACCCCTTTTTACAAGAAACATAAAATCTATCTGTACAAGGAAGATTTTGCAAAATTCAAAGAAGCTTTAAATGAAGTAAGCGACTATATAATTAAGGAAAAAGGAGAGGAAGTAATAACGAAATCAGATGTGAAAAAGAATGATATTACTGAAAATACAGTAGAGATAAAAAAAGAAAAGATAGAGGTTAAAAAGGAAAAAAAGGCTGAAGTTAAGCCCGAAATAAAAGAAGAAACATCATCAGATTTTACGGAAGTCAATTTTGATGATTTAGGAAAGGATTAGTCCTAAGATCTAAAACAGATGTAGCCCTAACAATTTATATTGTTGGGGTTTTTTGATATCTTCTTTTTTTCTTAACAACTCCCCTATTTTGTTGATAATTAGACCCAACAATCAGATGGCTATTAAACTCTAGTATCCTACTTTTATACCCGTAAAAACAAGACTAAAAATGGGAAGAATAATTGCAATCGCAAACCAGAAAGGCGGAGTTGGAAAAACAACTACCGCCATGAATTTAGCAGGATGTTTAGGGGTGCTAGAAAAAAAAGTACTCTTAATTGATGCTGATCCTCAAGCTAATGCAAGCTCGGGAGTAGGATACAATCCTAAAGAAATAGAAAAAGGAATATACGAATGTTTAGCAGGGAAAGCTACCGCCAAAGAATGTATAGTAGAAACTAAAAGCCCTAACTTGGACTTACTACCTGCTAACATTGACTTAGTGGGTGCCGAGCTGGACTTAGTAGAACTGGAAGAAAGAGAATATCGATTGAAAAAAGTATTGGTTCCTATCCGTGATGAGTATGATTTTATCATCATTGATTGTGCACCATCATTAGGTTTACTTACCCTAAATGCACTGTCAGCATCCGATTCGGTAATTATACCTATACAATGCGAATATTTTGCCTTAGAAGGTTTAGGTAAATTACTCAATACCATAAAAATTGTACAACAAAGGCTTAACATTGATTTAATAATTGATGGTCTACTGCTTACCATGTACGATACTCGTTTGCGCCTTTCCAACCAAGTGGTAGAGGAAGTAAAAAAACACTTTCAAGAAATGGTATTCAAAACTATAATTCACAGAAATGTTCGCCTAGGCGAATCTCCTTCCTATGGAGAAACCATAGTTATACATGATGCCTCAAGTAAAGGAGCCATTAATTACTTAAACCTAGCAAGCGAATTATTAAAAAAATTAGAAACAGTTAGTGTAGAAACAGAATAAGATGACAAAAAAAAGAGGATCATTAGGAAGAGGTTTATCAGCTATTTTAGGGAATACTAGCATTGAAACAACAGCTGAATTAAAACAAGAAAACACACCTGTAGTTGGTAAAACACATGAGATTTTACTTGTTGAAATAGAAACAAACCCTTTTCAGCCAAGAACAGAATTTAACCAAGAAAACCTACATGAACTAGCTTCATCGATTGAGCAGTTAGGCATTATACAACCTATAACGGTTCGTAAACTAAAGGACAATAAGTACCAACTTATATCGGGGGAAAGAAGATTCAGAGCTTCAAAAATAGCAGGATTAGATAAAATACCTGCTTTCGTGCGTATTGCTAACGACCAAGAAATGCTAGAAATGGCTTTGGTCGAAAACATCCAAAGAGAAAATCTTAACCCAATTGAAATTGCTCTAAGCTATCAAAGGCTTATTGAAGAAGTAAAGCTTACCCAAGAACAGTGTAGCGAAAGAGTAGGTAAAAACAGAACAACCGTAACCAACTTTTTACGCCTTTTAAAACTCCCTTCCGAAATACAAAAAGGATTGAGTGAAGGCAAAATTAGTACCGGACATGCTAGAGCCCTAATTACTGTAAAAAACAAAGTGAGTCAGCTTAATATATTTCATGACATAGTAGCAAATGGTTACTCTGTTCGTGATGTGGAGCAACTAGTAAAGGATTTTGTAGATAGTGATTACAAACGTACTTCCAAAAACATAGCAACAAACACACCTCAACCCCTACCTTTTCAGCATCAAAAAATGGTGCATGACTTGTCACGCAACTTGGAAAAGGAAATAGAATTGAAAAGAAATAAAAAAGGAAAAGGAAAACTGATTATTCCTTTTAACAATGATGAAGATTTAGCCAAAATTTTTGAAATAATCAACAAATAATTTGTCTGTAATCAAATACATATTCATTGCCCTATTTTTAACATTTACAGGAATTTGTGAAGCCCAAGAAACCTTGGTTAAAATTCCCAAACGTGCAGGATTGTATTCCGCAATTATACCTGGTGCTGGGCAAGTGTACACCAAAAAATACTGGAAAGTACCCATCATCTATGCTGGGCTTATTACCTCCGCTTATTATTTTAAGGAAAATCATGATTTGTATGACTTGTACAAAGGCACTTACCTGAATAGACTTGATGGTAACAATGCTGATAATTTGGATTACAGCAATACTGACCTAATTTCTTTAACAGAGTTTTACAGAAGAAACCGTGAAGTTTCGGCCTTGTTGTTCACCTTAACTTATATATTGAATATTGTTGATGCTTCAGTTAGTGCCCATTTATTTGATTATGATGTGACTGAGGATATCTCATTGCACTTTCAACCCATCTATATGGCAAAAGAAAATGCAAATGGTTTATCCTTATCAATTAAATTATAAATTTGCCCCATGAAGATTGCAATACTAGGAAATGGAAGAATGGGCAAGCGAATTAGCGAATTAGCTATTGAAAGAGGCTATACTATTGTCTGCAATTCATCATCAGAAAAACCAGCCACCACTCTAAACTTAAGCACTGCTGATGTAGCCATTGATTTTAGCACCCCAACCACAGCATTTGAAAATATTAGCCATGCTATAAACAGTGGTATTCCTGTTATCTCAGGTACAACTGGTTGGCTTAAAAACCTAAAAGAAATTGAGGATTTATGCAATACAAAAAAAGGTGCTTTTTTATACGCTTCCAATTTTAGCTTAGGAATGAATATCTTTTTTGAAATCAATAAGACATTAGCAAAGCTGATGAAAAATCAAAAATATGAAAGTAGTTTACATGAAATTCATCATACTAAAAAATTAGACTCCCCTAGTGGAACGGCTAAAACCTTAGGAGAACAAATGGATACTATTTTAGCAAAAATAACGCCAATAACTGCCGAAAGAATTGGAGATGTTTCAGGGACACACATCATAAAATACAGCAGTTCATTGGATGAAATAGAAATAAAACATACCGCTAAAAACCGTGACGGATTTGCAATAGGAGCCCTTATTGCAGGCAAGTGGATAATTGGTAAGCAAGGAATTTTCAGTATGCAAGATGTATTAGCACAATAAAAAAATTATAAATCGTTAGATAGAATATGAAAAAAATAAAAGAAGTATTAGGAAAATTCTTTACCATAGTAGCTTTTTTAATATTTACCATTGCATGGTCAGTATTTGTTTATGTACTGGAAGGAGAATGGTTATATTTTATTCCTTTATTTGTTGGTGATTTTCTTTTCTGGGAAACCTTAAACTATAAGTTCTGGAATAAAAGAGTTAAAAAAGAAAAAAAGAAAAAATCGGAAGTAAGGAGCTGGATAGATGCGATTGGTTTTGCAGTAATTGCTGCTACAATCCTTAGAACTTTCCTTATTGAAGCTTATACAATTCCTACTTCCTCCATGGAAAAATCCATGCTAATTGGTGACTTCCTATTTGTAAGTAAAGTTGCTTATGGCCCTAGAGTACCTATAACTCCTATTGCTTTTCCTTTGGTACACCACACTATGCCAATAGGTAACGGAAAGTCGTATACTGAAGCTGTACAATTACCTTACCATAGAATGAAAGGTTTGGGCGAAATTGAAAGAAATGATTGTGTAGTATTCAATTGGCCTGCCGAAACTTTAGGAAGACCAGTTGACAAGAAAGAAAACTATGTGAAAAGATGCGTAGGAGTTCCTGGAGATAAAATTGAACTCATTAATGCTCAGCTGATGATAAATGATGCGCCACAAGAAGAGCCAGAGGGAATGAAAAAGCAATGGCACTATAATGTTAGCACAAAAGGAACTGGCTTAAATCCTAATATATTATATGAAAAATATGATATTACTGAAGGAGGTTATGGTCGTAATAAAAACGAATACAACCTTACTTTAACAAATGAAAGCCGTGATGCGATACAAAGTTTTACGAATGTTTCTTCTGTAAAAAGACAATATGAAAAAGCTGGGATTTATGCTGATTATATTTTCCCACATGACAAAAAATACAAATGGAATGTAGATAATTTTGGTCCTATCACTGTTCCTGCAGCAGGAGAAACGGTAAACATCACAACTGAAAACTTATCCATTTACAAGGATATAATTGAGCGCTACGAAAACAATAAATTAGAAGTTGTAGCGGGTGAAATTTATATTAATGATAAATTAGCTACTAATTATACTTTCGCTATGGATTATTTCTGGATGATGGGAGACAACAGACACAACTCTGCTGATAGTCGTTTTTGGGGATTTGTACCTGAAAACCATATTGTAGGAAAAGCTCTTTTTGTATGGATGAGCTGGGATAAAAATGCTAAAGGATTAAAAAAAATCAGATGGAACCGATTGTTTAGAAGTGTTAAA
>CATEYX010000132.1 GCA_949511925.1 Cryomorphaceae bacterium
ATATATAAAGAACAGTTTGATACCGTATTAGGAATACTATATATTAAGGACTTAATTCCTTTCTTAGACGAAAGTGATGATTTTAATTGGTTGAAATTATGTAGGACTCCTTATTATGTCCCTGAAACAAAAATGATTAATGACTTACTAAAAGAATTTCAGCTAAAGAAGAATCATATTGCTATTGTGGTTGACGAGTACGGAGGGACATCAGGGATTGTAACTTTAGAAGATGTTTTAGAGGAAATTGTTGGGGAGATAAATGATGAATTTGATGAGGAAGAGAATATATATTCTAAATTAGATGACAATAATTTTATTTTTGAAGGTAAAATTTCTTTGAATGATTTTCTTAAAGTAGTAAAAGGTGAAATGGATTATTTTGAGGAAATTAAAGGTGAATCAGATTCTTTGGCAGGATTAGTGCTTGAGTTAGAGGGGAGGATATTAAAGATTGGAGAAAGTTGCAGGATAGCTCCTTATACTTTGTTGGTTGAATCTGCTGATGTAAGGCGAATAAAACGCTTAAAAGTGAGCATTGATGAGAAGTAGATTATTGCTTTTTTTATCAGTATTATTTTTGTCTTGTAATACTGACTATACGCCAAAACCTAAAGCGCTTATTAAACTGGATTTTCCTGTAAAAGAATATGAAAAAATAGCAGTTAATTGTCCTTTTGATTTTGAATTCCCAGTATATAGTCAATTAAAGAAAAAGAATGATAATTGCTTGATAAACATTGTTTTTCCTAACCAAAATGGAGTGTTGTATCTTTCCTACTTTGCATTAGAAAACAATCTGAATGAGCATGCTAAGCAATCACAGAAATTAGCATACAAACACAACGCAATAGCTGATGCTATCACTGAACAATTTTATGTTAATGATTCTTTAAAGGTGTATGGCGTGTTGTACGATTATGATGGTGTTTCAGCTACAGCTACTCAGTTTTATTTAACGGATAGTGTTAATCATTTCTTTAGAGGAGCTCTTTATTTTAATACTGAAATAAATGATTCTATATTGCCAATCAATAATTTTCTAAAATATGATGTTAAGCATTTGATTGAGACTTTTCGCTGGAAAGATAAGTAAGACGAATCACTGCCAGTAAAAGTAGAATTGCTATAAATTGATGAGTGGTAGCTACGTGAATTTGCACCCTTAATAGTAAGGTTGCAATTCCTAATGAAATTTGCGTAATGACTAACCCAAATACTAGCATTCCAGTAGTTTTCAAGTTAGTGTTTTTCGATTTATTGTAAATGATGATTGATATTACAAATACAACCCAAGCAAAAATCCTATGAAAAGCCTGAATATCAAAGCCGTTGTTGAGTAAGCTAAAATCATTTGCACTTCTTAAGGAATAACCAATAATACTTTTAAAAACACCTCCTTCTAAAGGAAGTAAATAGCCTGCTTTTAAGCCTGCTACAAAAGCACCATAAATAATCTGAATGACTAAAAGGCTAATTAGCCACTTGCTAAGTCGGTTTATTATTTGGTTTGGTTGTCTTTCTACATTGTTAAAACTTAGGATTAACCAATATATATAGCACATGAGGGTAAATGCTGTTAATAAATGTGTCGCTAAGCGATAATGACTTACTGCAGGAATATCAACTAGTCCGCTTTCCACCATAAACCAGCCTAAAAATCCTTGCAGCGCGCCTAGTCCAAGAAGGATCAGTAATTTCTTTTTTTGTGAGTTGTCGAGCCATTTTTTTGTCCAAAAAATAAGGAAAGGGATAATAAAAATAAGTCCAATTAGTCTACCAAATAGCCTGTGTAAATACTCCCAAAAAAAGATAGCTTTAAATTCGCTTAAACTCATTCCAGTATTTATCTTTTTATATTCTGGAAATTGCTGATATTTAGTAAATGTTTCTTGCCATTGATTTTCATTCAAAGGAGGAATTGTTCCCCCAATTAATTTCCATTCGACCATTGAAAGTCCTGAATGTGTCAATCTAGTTATTCCACCAATAATAATCATTATTCCAACTAAAATAAGTCCTAGATAGAGCCAATAAGTTACTATTCTTTTTTGTGAAGTATTCATTATGGCAAAAATAGCATTTAAAAAATCGAAAATCTATTAGATTTGGGCATATATTTGCCGCCAAATAAATACTATGGAAAAGTCAATTAAAAATTATCTAACACTTTTGTTTCTGGCAACTGTTTGGGGAAGTTCATTTATTTTGATGAAAAAGGGTTTGTTAGTTTTTAGTGATGTTCAGGTAGCTGCCTTGCGTTTGTTTATTGCTTTCCTTTCCTTAGTTCCATTTTTGTTTCAGGCATTCAAGAAAGTCAGTAAGAAACACATTTTTCCTATTGTTGTAATGGCATTTTTTGGGAATGGAATTCCTGCTTTTTTATTTACAAAGGCTCAAACACAATTAGATAGTTCGTTAGTTGGAATTTTGAATTCTTTAGTGCCTCTATTTACTTTACTGTTAGGTATTTACTTTTTTAAATCCAGGCCTTCAAAGACAAATATTGCTGGTGTTTTGCTGGGGCTTTGTGGGGCAGTTTTCCTTACTCTATTTAGTATGGGAGGAGGGGTTGAAATTAATAATTATGTACTCTTAGTTGTTTTAGCTACTGTGATGTATGCTGTAAGTATTAATGTGATTAAGAAATACCTTCAGGATATTGATGCGCTTTCAATTACTGCTTTGGCTTTCTCAATTATAGGTCCGCTTTCTGCTTTTTATATTTTTAATGCTGATTTCTTAACGCTTGCCAAAACAGATCAAGGGATAGAAGCCATGCTCTATATTGCTCTTTTGGCAGTTGTAGGTACTTCTTCAGCAGTTGTTATTTTCAATAAACTGATTAGTAGATCGTCAGCTATTTTTGCTTCCTCTGTTACTTACTTGATTCCAATTATTGCTATTTTATGGGGTGTGTTTGATGGAGAAATTATTACCATACATCATATTTTAGCCGTAGCTATTATTCTGAGTGGAGTATATTTGGTGAATAAAAAAAACCCAACTAAATAGCTGGGCATTCACTTTGGTTCTTGCTAGTGCATAACTTGGGTTGTTATCAGTTATACTTTTAGTATGAGCTTCTGTACCGCATCTTTCTTGTGCAGTTGCTATTATGCTAGTAACAGATAATAGCAGGGCTAAAATTCTGTTCATTGTTTGATTTAGTTTTATGAAGCAAAACTATAATTTTTATTAGTATTTTTATTTATTAATTGCTTGCTAATCTTATCTATTCAAAAAAGTTAGCATATTTTTTGTTCATTTTCTCAGATTGTGTACTTTTGCAGCCCATATTTAAAAAAATAATAATAATGTACGCAATAGTTGAGATAGCAGGGCAACAATTCAAAGTTGAAAAAGATCAGCAGATATTTGTACACAGGTTAGTCGCAGAAGAAGGATCAAAGATTGATTTTGATAAAGTTCTTTTGTTGGATGATGCTGGTACGGTAAATGTTGGCGCCCCAGTTATAACAGGAGCTAAAGTAACTGCAAAAGTACTTGAGCACTTGAAAGGCGATAAAGTAATCGTCTTCAAAAAGAAAAGAAGAAAAGGATATAAAGTTAAAAACGGTCACAGACAGTATTTAACAAAATTAGAAATCCTTACAATTGATGCTAAAGCTCCGGCTGCCAAAAAAGCGGCACTTAAAAAGGAAGCTAAACCAGCTGCTGAAAAAGCGCCAGTAAAGAAAACTGTTGCTAAAAAGCCAGCTGCTAAAAAAGCACCAGCAAAAAAAACTACAGCTAAAAAAGCTGAATAATAAGTAGAAATAAAAACTTAAGAAAATGGCACATAAAAAAGGAGCGGGTAGTTCAAAGAATGGTAGAGAGTCGCAAAGTAAACGATTAGGTGTAAAAATCTTTGGTGGTCAAGCCATCATTGCAGGTAACATTATCGTTCGTCAAAGAGGTACAGTACACAATCCAGGAGAAAATGTTGGAATGGGGAAAGACCATACTCTATTTGCATTAACTGATGGTAAAGTAAAATTTACTAAGAAAAGAAATAATAGATCCTATGTTTCTGTTGAAAATGAAGTTGTAAACTAAGGATTACACTATACTCACAATTAAGAAAACTTCTGAGTAATCAGGAGTTTTTTTTATTTACATTTGTTTCATTAATAGATAAACTCAAGAATTAAGATGCTACACATTAATAAGATAAGAGAAAACAAG
>CATEYX010000133.1 GCA_949511925.1 Cryomorphaceae bacterium
AGTCCAGTCGACAAAACTGATCGTGCACTTTTCATAGAAATTCTACAGCAAATAGGCACTTCACCAATAGCATTTGCTCTGTCCTTTAAAATGTAGAAATACGTCTTTATCCTATGCATCCTTATCTAGTGTGTTAACAATACGGTTAACAGATTCTTTGATTATTTTACTAGAACAAGAGTACAAACAACACTTAACATATTGTGTACTAAATAGATAAAGGGTTTATATCGATTTGATATAAGACATATATCAGTGTGATAAAGGATATATATGAACTTGATATCACACGTATATAAATTAGATATAGTTTTGGAGTTAACTACTTGATATTCCGTTAAATAAAAAATGAACTGCTATTGCAATTCATTTAATATTTAGGGAAAAATGTGTCGGGGTAGCAGTACTAGATTCTACTAGTTTTGACAACTCAAAAGGTACCCGAATAGGTCCCTCGCTATTTTAGGCATCAGAGTTACACAGCAAATATAATAAAAAAGAACAGACTTTGAAATCTGCTCTTTTATAATTTATGAGAATTACCTTCAGACCTTTTTTACATGATTTCAGCAAGCTTAAAAACTAAAATTTTCATCACTTATTCTCCGCCAATCAATTTACCACCAAAACCCCTATGTTTTTAGCCAATGTTGAGCTTTAGCGGTTGGTTTTTCGAGCGACTTGGCAATGTGTATGGCTTTTAGCATTGGAATATTATTGTTATTTCGGTTTATTTAAATATTTTTTCATAATCCAACCTGTCTGGGGTAAATTATCTTTTGGGTCAAAGTAACTTACGTAAACCCACTTATGATGAATTAGAATTACAACCACATCAAAGTTAATTGGCAATTTTGTTAATGTAAGTGTCTTTGCATTTGGCTTTAATTTTACTTTACAAATTCGATTTGTAATTCTATTTTCTTTAGCTTGTTTTAGTTGCTCTGTTATTTTTTGTATAAAATAAACAGTTGAATCCTGTTTAATTCCTATTTGATTTACTTCTTCCTTTGTAGCAAGTTCAGGTTTTGTTTGCAAAAAATCATAATACTGATGAATTCCAGCAATACGCAAGAATATGTCAATTATCAATAATGCAGAAACTCCAAGTACTTTATGTTTATTAATAAAAGAAAGAACTAAAGAGAGCAATATTTGAAACTGCCTTTGATGTTCCTCATCTGTTGAAGTATCAAGTGTTTCAGTAAATTCAAGTGCTTGTTCTGTTACATTTTCAAGCTCCTCAAGTATTATCCAATTTTTTTGCTGTGCTGCAATTGCAGCCATTTGACCTGAAATACTACTTAAAGCAAAATTTAGATTGTTTATTTGTACAATTTCGGATGATTGAATTTGTATTGTTTCAGTTATTGTTCTCAGACTTCCAAAAAGTTGTTCGTGTTGTCTATCAATTGAGGTTATTGCATCCAAAGTAGTTTGTGGAATTGCAAACTTACTTTGCCAATTCATTGAGGTAATTGCATCAATTGCAGGAAAAGTTGGTTGAGCAAACTTAGTGTGTTGCTTCAAACTTTTTGAGATTTCAGACATCATATTTATACCGCTGAAACTTCTTGTAATTTGTTCTTGGACTTTTAATAGTCCTGAACCTCTTACTATGTCATCTATCATTTGATGTTGTTTCAATAGTGGGTTTATTGAAGTTTGAATCTGTTCTTGCATTTTTCTGATGTTATCAAAAGCACCTAACCCCATACTATTTCTCCAATCGTTCATAATTTATTTTGATAATCTCCCTAAACTTGCCATTAGAGATAAGATGTTAGCTTTAATTTGAAATATTCCATAAACCTTTTCGGTTTCTTGTATAGCCAAGCCAAATATTTTTATAATTAATTTCCTTTTTTCGTTATAAAGATTTTGATTTTTCGGTTTTCAGTCTAAGCTCAAAACTTCCAATTCACCACTAAACCCGTATTAACTATAGCTATTGTTAGGCAATCGTTATTTCTTCTTTTTCTTTACTCTTTTTAGTTCAATTTCACCTGTTGTTTCTCTTGAAGTCCAATATTCTCCGGTCATTTCAAGAACATTAAATCCATCAAAATTTAGCAGAGTAGAGCCATAATGAATTGCACTTTTTTCACGAACACCAGATTTTGGTGTATTCAAATACGAATAGAATAATTGTTGATAATCTCTTTCTTTGTCTATATTAAAAGAAGAGCTAATGCTATGACTTCTACTTTCGTTGGTTTTTATTTTAATAGTTATGTTAAAAAAATCTTGTTTAATTTCTATTTCGGTTGATATTGGTTCAGATTCCCCTTCATTCCAATTTGATTTGATTTTCCCTTTCCATTTACCTGATAAATTAGGGGTTTGTACTAGCCAAGGATAAAATATTTTCCATTTCCAAGCCCAACTAATAAAAACTGTCCAAATAATAATATTTATTGAAATAGTGGTTGAAATATGAGACAGTGCTTTTTGAAAATCAATGTTTTCAAGATTTTGTGTACAGATAAAAATAACTGCGTACACAATGAATGCTAGTCCAATAATTGCAAATCCAAAACCTCTTATATTATGTTTAATCATATTTTTAGTATTCTAAATAGCCCCAAAGCTGGAGTAAATAATCATTAATATCTTTCCTTGTCCATTTTCTACTGTCTCTAATTAGATATAGTAATTCAGAAACCTCTTCCCATTCATTACATTTTTCTTGTTCTTTAGTATTTTGATACAAGTAAATTATTGATTGTTTTAGACGTTCATTCCAAGTATCATAATCATCAAAAATATTGTTGGGTACATTCCATACTAGACATTCCAATAAAAATGACTTTATGTTTGAATTTACTGTTAATCCATCATCAATCATTTCATACCTGATTTTTTTATGAAGCCTTGTTAATCTCTTAAATCTACGAGAAGTTTTTTTGTTTTTATCAATTCCGTTTTCTATATGTTGTTTAGGATAATTTATTACCCACCTGTTACTATCTGTGATAAATTTTGAACCAAGCTCATAATTTCCATTTTCACTATAAAGTCTATAATTCCAAGTTGGAACAACATCTGTTTCAACTCTATATGAGTTTTCTTTTATAGTAATACATTTATCATTTCTAACTACTTCTTTTCTACCAAATTTGTTTACAAGTGCTGTTTCTATATCATTTTTAAATTCAGTATATGAATAAGAAGAACCTGATAATTTGTCGAGTCCAACATCTTTCTCTTCAGTATTTGGAGGTAAAATAAAATAAAACCCACCAGTATATCTTACATTTATATCTATGTCGCTATTGTTTTTTACATTAGTATTATTTGCATAAGAGCCTTGTCCAAATGTTTCTGTAGATTTAGACTTAAGGGTTTCATCTTCACTAATGGCTTCACGGACCATTCTTTCAGCATTTTCCAGTTTGGATTCCTCAGTATCACTTGGAGGTTTAGTCCAATAAGTTAAAGTTTTTTCGGTAAATTTTGCCATAAAATCAAATAATAGTTTCGGTGTTATTTTTTCCTGTTTTCTTTTTCGCTTTTTGTAAGGCTTGAGTTAATCTTTCAATAGCTATTTCTTTTGTATCTCCAATGTTAAATTCTGTTACTCCACAACAGATGGTAAGGTTAAAGCTGTCATTACCAATTTTAAATGTTGAATCGTTAATTAACTTTCTTTTACGATCAGAAGCTAATATAGCATTTGAAATAGTCGTTTCTTTTGCTACAATTAAAAATTCATCACCTCTCATAAAGTATCTAAAAGTTTCATCTGTTATTCGACCATCTTTGTTTAATAAGTTGCCTAATTTAGACAAAATCTTATCAGCTATTTCATAACTATTATCGTCATTGAATTTTTTAAAATTGTCAATATCAATTAGAATTAAAGAAATAGGTTCGTCTTTTGTATTTCTTTCATTTTCTATTCCTACAAGTTCTAATTCTAGTGCTTTGTGATTCTTTAAACCTGTCAAATCATCTATTTGATTTTCAGATTTTATTACTTTTAATTTCTTGTTAAAAAGGTAAATCGAAAGCGAAAAACTAGCAGTAACAAGTAATGATGAAACTAATAGGATTAACCATAATGTTAAAGAGAATTCCACTTTTAGCCATTCCCTTACTACTGGAATATATTTTAAAACGATTATAAGGATAACTGAAAAAATCAAATATTTAATCGAGTCGTAAAAAGCCTTTGAAAGTGCGTCTTTTTTAAATTTTATAAATGAGTCATTTAAATATTTCATTGGTCTCTTCAAATGTTGCCCAACAACTGGTTATATTCAATAAGGTTAATTAATACCGATAACCCTACAAATACTCTGGTTATGGCATGTTTATCTATTTTATATTTGGTTAAACGCATTGTTGTTTTCTGTATTATAGTTATAGTTTGTTTTACTTAAAATTATTCTTTTCATAAATTAATTATTTTGAGTTATACTGTTCGCTAATCTATGTAATTTTTGTTTGAATTCTATCAGTTTAATTTTATATTAAGCGGACTTCATTAATATTCACAAACATTCGGTTTAGCACAATCGCTCTCTGTTTTCTATGCAGTGTTGGCGTGGCGTTAGTCAACACTATCTAAGACATCTTCTATATTATCAGCTTGCTCTTTTAATATTTTTTTAGATTTAGAATCAAGTATTTTAGAAAGCTTTCCTAATCCAGGTATATTCTCTAATTTGTCTACAGCTCTAGATAATTTTGTGCTTTTTTCAAGGGCATCCATAAGTGGGTGATCAGATTTATTATAGTCAGATATTAATTTTCCCGGATTTTCAGAACTAACCTCTAAAATGTTATACAGGAGTTTTATTTTTAACTCACTTGAAATGTCTACATCTTCAATATCGTTTATTTGTTTAGATAATCCTTCATAAGTTTTACTAAGAACCTCCTTGTGAGTGTATTCTTCTATTAATCTTTTTGAAAGATTCATTTTCTTATTCGCAGAATAAGCATACCATAAAACAGGAACATATAATGGCAAAACAGAAAGAACTACTCTAGGTAATCGAAAAACTAACTCTTCGAATCCAACACCATCCAAAAATGATATGTAGCTGATTATAAATGGGATAATGGAAACTAAAATCAATCCGAAAATTCCCCAAAAAAACCTTATAAATAATTTCCTTGATTCTATTTCTTCTGCTGTTTTTTTTGTCGAGTAAGCCGAACTTAATCCTGCTGTTAGGGCATTTGGAAGTAATGATTCTATTTTTTTTTCAAGAATAATATACTTTGCTTCCCAATCTGTTTTTAGACTATTATAATTCGAGAAACTTGAAATATTAAGTTCTTCAATATCTTTTTTTGAATCAGATAAATCTTTAATTAAAGTCGCATAACTATTTTCAAGTTTGTCTTTTAAGCCTTCAATATGATGTTCTTCTCCTGTTTCTTCATCTTCTTCATTATATCCATTTATATCAATATGTAACTGGTCGATTTCCTGTTTCTTTGTTAGAGAGTTTTTATAAAGTGAATTTATCTTAGTGATTATTTCTTCACTTTTAGATATATCTTCTTCTAAGCTATTCAATTCCTCTTTCAGCTCTGGATGGTTTTCAAAAATAGTTTCAAGTTGAGTAATCAAATTATCAACACTTTCTTTACTTTTTACAAGTTGCGCATAGGATTCTTGAGCTAATGTTGATTTATTTATTAAATCATTATTAATAGAAACAGATTCTTCTTTTACTTCCAGAACCTTGCTTAATTCAGAATTAGCAATAGTAATTAGCTCTATTATTCTTTTAAGATGAGTTTGTGCAGTATCTTTTGCTAATTCGGCTTTATTACGAAATTCCGAAGTTTTCTTTGAGGCTTGTTGTGCTTCTTTTTCTAATTCTGATATTTTATTCTCTGATTTATTCATTTTTATAAATTAAGTTTTTTAATGCACACCAACAACTGGCTATATGCAATAAGGTTAATTAATCCTTATAACCCTATAAGTACTCTGGTTATGTTTTTCTATTTTATATTTGGTTAAACGTATTATTGTTTTCTCCTCAATAAATTCACCCTCTCTAATCACTCTTAACAACCTTCCATTTCACTATTTTATCACCTCCATAAATATTCAGATAATAAACTCCATTTTTAGTATTTGAAAGGTCTAAAGTTTTAGTGGAAGTTTCCATCATTTCTCTTTTAACTAATTTTCCTTCCAAACTATAAATTTCTATTGTTCTATCTATCTCCTCAGACGAATTGACTAATTCAATGTTAAGTATTCCTCTTGTAGGATTAGGATAAATTTTAACATCTTCTTGGGTATAAATTGTAGTGTCAGTTAATCGAACAGGAGTAGGCCCACCTCCAAGAGTAATAACCTCTCGTTTTATACGATTGCCAGCATTGTCATAATCCATCTGTAAAACTGTTTGAGTTGGAGCTTGTGCAAAAGCAACACTTGCTAATAGTAAACTTAACGTGATAAATGATAGTATTTTTTTCATAGTATTTTTTTTAATTTATAGTGTAAAGTACCTTCCAATAGCATAGGTTAACATAAATGATGGATGATCGATATCATCAGGCCAAGCAACTCCTTTTTCTAAAGGAAAACCAAACCCAATTTGGCAAGAAAACCATTTTTTACCCCTGTAACAATAGTTAGCCCCAACAAGAGTTTGAGTATGTGTTTCGTTAACCCCTTGATGCCAGTATTGTAAAGATAAAAAAGAGCTTCTTACAGAAGGCTTTAAGTGATAGTTTAAGCCAGCACCATAAGCGACTAGCCCTCCACCAATCTGTAAGCCAATTTTATCACTAACTAAAAATTCAAAATCAGCTCCAATTAATGCACCACCTCCTTGTAAAATACCAATGGTTAAGCTATTCTTTTTTTCTTCAGTTTGTGTAGTTTTTACTTGTGCAGTTGCAAAGCCTACTAATAGTAAACTTATTGCTAAAAGGGTGAGTATATTTTTCATTAAAATTTATTTTTTTGATTTTATTAATTCACCCACACCTAGCCTCTTCAAGAAGGGGAATGTAGTAGTGTTTATATGGGTTTGTGTGTTCATTTTATTTTTTTGTTTTAGTTAAGGAATAAAATTATTGGTACTATCTGGTTTTAAGCTAAATTGTTTGAAATGATAGGTTTCAATTTTCTCCAATAAACTTTAGCTAATATTTATTTCTACGGATATGTTATTGTAAAATTATTTTCCTTCAACATTTCTAAATCATTTTCTGATAAATTGTAATGTTTAAGAATAGTATTTTTATATTCAATAGAATCACAATCATAAAATCCACCTTCATTAAAAAATAAAGGGTCTACAATAAAAAATTCATAATTTCTTTGCTCCAGCTCATCCTCCCAACACATTCTTAAACTTTCTTCGTAACTTTCGTAAGGATCTAGTTCTGCCCTTTTGGAAAGAAAGCAATTTGATGAAATGAGAGCATCATAAAGAATTGTTGAATATATTACTTTACTACTAGAATTGTTTATGATAGTAATTACTTTATGACAGTCTTCCCCTTCTTTTTTACAAGTAGATGATAATAAAACCAACATACTTACAAGTATCAATAATTTATTTTTCATAATTTAAAATTTTAAGGGTTATATCTCCCTGAATTTATTAAGCCAACCCACCAAGGGCCGCCTATTGGGAATAATAACCAGCTTGCGTGGTCGTACCATTTTGCTCGTATTCTAATTCTATCAAGAGTAGCGATATGAGTAGGATTTTGATAATCCACATATTGCCCTCTATTATTTAAAGCATTTACGTTTAATGGGTTTTCGTAGAAATCCCAGCCTCTACCTTGATTAGCATCCTCTTGAGTTACATAGAAATTATCAATATTTTTGTTGAAATATAAGAACCCTCTTCTATTAGCATCTTGTTCAACGGCATGAAAGTCATGAACACCCTCACTACGAATACTTGGTATACCTACTCTTGGATAATACGCCCAACCCATACTTTGGCTTTGTAAATAATGACCATATTCGTGTTGAAATAAAGGATTGTTTGCATCAGCCTCAATAGAATTATCTCCAATAATATAACTCCCTTGAGTAACTGCCCCCCATTCCCTATTTCTTGTTTTAATTACTGTCGATCCGTATTTATAATTAACCGATTCAACTCCACCTTGTAATCCAAAGGTATTATAGCTATGTGCTGTAAAAAAACCACCAATTGTTTGAGGTAATTGCCATGTAAATCTTGATATAGTTTCCCAAACTCTACCTCCAAAAGATTTGTTTGGGTCACTTGCAAGTAAACCTCCCCAAATTTTAATATCATTTCCTGCTCTTTTATTTGCTTCTTTCCAACCTCCAGAAAATAATCCTGCTATCCAAGAATCAACAACAATAAACTCCCCATCAGGGTCAGTATACTTTAAGGGATTATTAGCTGCATAACTATAACGGTTAAACCCCTGTGTACTAAAACCACTTTTCACATAATTATCAGGAGAAAGCATACGCCCCAAAAGTGGGTCATACGTTCTTCCATTCATGTTAATCAGGGTAAACTTAGGTAAGTGTTCATGTCCTGTAAATCCTCTATCCAGCCATTCAAAACCACCACCAATATCCTCTGAAGGAATAATACTTGTATAATCCGTCCAATCTGAAGGGTCTCTGTGTCTCCCCCAAGCATCAAAGCTTTGTTCTACCTCTACATTTCCACTATTATTTGTAAGGGTAAGAATAGAACCTAAATAATCTTTGTAAACAAAGTAATAGTTAGGCACTCCATTTTCTATTACATAAATAGCAGCTAAACCATCACCACCAGAAATATAATGCACCTCTCTTTCATCTCCACTATTTAAAACTTCTTTTTCATAGTTTGTAGTGTAATATTTAGTGCTTTCAACAACAGTATTATTATTATTATCAGTATTAGTAAGTGTCATTTTATTACGTATTCTATCAGGGCTATACCTAAGTTCTACTTTATAGACTCCTTCTTCAATCTCTTTAGTGTTATGATAAGCATTATATTCAATATTTTGTTCTGCCAGACTCAATACCTCAGGACTAGGGTTATTAATACGCCTAACAGCATTTGGATAACTAGTACCATACTGATAATCCCCAACATCCGTCTTGCTTTCAATATTCCCATTGGGTTTATAATCAAAAACAAAGGCTGTCCCATTAATATTTGAACTTGTTAAACGATTCAAATCATCATAAGTAAAGTTTTCTATTTGATTATTAATACCATCTGCTCTGCTTAGTAGATTCCCTGTAATAGGGTCAAAATTAAATGTTAAATTTTGTACTCCTTGAGCGTAGAATATTTCAGGCAGACCTAAAGCGTCATAAGTTTTATTCGTTACAACTCCATTACCCAACTCATATTTTTTATATTGCCCCAAAGCGTTTTGCTCCATAGCCGTAAATATAGGAATATTTCCATCTGCTTTTACATTTAATAAATACCCTTTGTTATCATAAGACCTCTCTACTTCTAAGCCTGAAGGATAGGTGATATTTGTTTGATTATGGAAATTATCATAACCATAATAAGTGGAGAACCATTGCCCATCAATCAGTTCATGTTCATCTATTAATCTATTAAAATTGTCATAATCAAATAATCGTTTATCTCCTGTACTAGAAGAAATTTCATCTAAAGCATTGAGCCCATTACCATTAGTAATATAATTGTAAGTTACTACCTCAGTCTCAGCCACATTTGTTTCTGTTTCTATTCTACCCATAATGTCATAGTCCATGGTAAAAACATTAAGATTAGCATCTGTTTGCTTTGTTAACTCTCCATAAGCATTATACTCATAACCTGTTATTCCTGCATTGGCATCATTAAGGTCTGTTTGTCTTCCATAATCATCATAACCCATACTAACCACAACAGTGTTTCCTAATTTAGTTTTTTCTTGTTGCCCATTGCTAAAATAAGTCATTTCTAATATTCCCCCATCATCAGTAGCTGAGGTAGTTTTCCCACTTGCATCTTTAGTGCTGCTTGAGGTCTGTCCTGTTACATCATTAGTAATTGTAGCAGTTGCTTCCCCTCCTCCTAAACTATAAGCATAAGTAGTGCTTTGTCCTAAAGAGGTGCTTATATTATCAATTCTATTAAACAAATCATAAGTGTTGGTGCTTACAACAGGAATATCCCCATAAAAGAATGGAGTAGTGGTCGTGCTAACATTTCCTTTATTGTCATAGGATTGAATGGTATAAATATTTTGATTGTTAAATCCGTCAATTTTTGTTTTTCGTTTTCTTCCTAATTGATCATACCAGACTTTTTGGTTAGGACTCCCAGTTTGTGTACTAAACTTGTAATAGTATGCATCACTAACTTGTGTAGGAGTACTTGTTCCTGATTGAATATGCCAGTGTAAAGCACTTTCACTTATAATGTTACCTGGGCTAATTGATTTTTCTAATCGCCCGAAAACATCATACTCCATCTGGCTACTATTACCATCAATTTCAATTATTTCTATAGGTTTGCTCCATTTAGAATGGTAAGTAATGTGTTTTTCTTGATTTAGTGGATTAGTTGTCTTAATCAGATTCCTTCCTTGAGAATCATATTCGTACTGTGAAACTTTAGACAATAAATTAGGAGAGGAAATAGTTTGTTTCTTTATGTTCCCATAATCATCATAATCATAGTCTGATACTACTTCATTTGTTGTTGTAGGGTCGGTAGTTTTTTTCTCTAAATTACCATTTGTAATGTTATAATCAAAACTAGCCTCCCTAGTATAAGAGTTTTGTCCATTTCTAGTATTGGTTGTAATCTGGTTAATTATTTTATTATCAATTCCATAATTCCCGAAAGAGCCATATTGATAAGTAACTTCCGTAACTTCTAATCCACCATCAATATTTGTTTCAACACTAGATATATTTCCCACAGCATTGAAACCAAGATGTTGAGTGGTTACTGTCCCTAATAAATGGTCAGTAGTTGTAATAATATCTGTTCGCAAGGAATACTGAAAGGTATACGGATTGATATAAGGTGTATGAAAATAAATATCGGTGTTAAATTCCTTTTCTGAAATTAAAGTTGTCCCAATAAATTGTTGTGTATTGTCAAGGTAAAGAGAATAGGCACCAATACTTACTTCATTTTTGGACACGGTAGAGGTATTAGCTGTAAGGTTCTTAATAGTTGTTTCTTTAAAGCCTAAAAAGCCTTTCCCTTCCCTATGTACTATTGCATCTTTATAATGATATTCTAAAGTATTTGTCCCTCCAACACCATTAGAAGTAATTACTTCTTTAACTACATGTAATGAGCCTTGAAAATCAAAAAGAGCAAGGGTTGCCGTATTTCCTTTAGTGTAATGAGTAGTATTTGCTAATGAAGCATATTGAAATTCAGTGGTAAGGTTTATTCCATTCTTAATTTTATCCAAATGAAGGTGTTTGTCATATTTGTTGAAATTTAATATGAGTGGAGGGTCGTCATAGAGTTTTCTGTTTAAAACACTTAGTTTTCCATCTCCATTAAAATCGCCTTGTGTTGAAAAACTACCAAAACTATTAGGGTAACTATATGTTTTATGCACAAATTCTTTTCCTTTTGAGAAATATATATTTATTGCTGAATTTACAGATCCATTTTGCGAATCTGGCGAACTATGAAATATATCACTTTTTCCATCTCCATTAAAATCACCTACGATGTATTTTGATCCTATTTGATTACCTAATGTAAAGGGAATAGGAGAAGTGAAGTTAGAGCCATGAGAATAAGCTGTTCTCCAAGACCCTTGCCATTCAGTCAATAAATCACTTTTTCCATCTCCATTAAAATCACCTATAAAAATTTCATGACTATTTCTTGGATACCCAATATTTTTACCTAATCCAGTAATATCCTGACCATCTATAGGTTGGTCAAATGAATAAATTTTACTCCCAGTATTATGAGTCGCTAATAACTCATTTTTCCCATCCCCATCAATATCAATAGCTCGTATATTTTCTGAATATTTGAGAACTTCAGTACATATAGCTCCAGAGAGGCTGGTAATGTTAATTTTTTCAGAAATACCTTTTATAGGATATGTAATATATGCTTTGTGATTGTTTCCTGCATTTTTAAGAATAGTAATGATATCAGCAGCTCCATCCCCGTCAAAATCTCCTACGATAAGATGAGGATTACTATTAATAATTTTATTAGTAGTTCCAGGATTAAAAATGGTAGTAGTCGTATTTGTTGAGCTGACGTCTAGCATTTTAATGCTTTCTATACACAGATCATTATTACTGTCATAGTAAGGGTTGGTATATATCATCTCATCTTTACCATCTCCATCAAAGTCAGCAAAAACTATATTTTTCTTTGAATTAGTAACGCTTGGAACATTATAAAATGAATCATCAAAATCAAATGAAAAATTATTGTTTCCATTGCATTTAAAAAATTTGTAATTTATATGCTGGTAAATATAATTAACACCAGTTTGATTAAAACAAAAACTTTCTGCAATAATAATATCTGCTAATCCATCTCCATTATAATCTCCAGTAAATAAGTCATTGTTATTTGAATTAGCAAGATTACTTAGAATAGTGGGTGAAAAAGAATCATCTACTTCACCATATTTAAATATGGTAGAGTTAAGCTCTGTACCATCACTTCCGTGTTCGGTAACGCTTATAAGCTGACTATAAAATTCATTAGCATACTCAAAATCATAACTCTTAAAAGAATTTCCTCCTGTTGTGACTACTATTTCTCTTAGAATATACTTTGTCTTTATAGTAGCTCCAGCAACATAAGACTTATTCTCATCCTCTCTTATATTGTAATAAAAATTTATCTTATTATATGCTTGTAATCCTGTAACATCATTTGCGGTATAATCAATTGCTATTATTCTGGATTGTCTACCTCCATTAGCATAAGTGAAAGTAATATAATTTTCATTAGCATCTGTAATTTTATTTATTCTCCAAAAAATAGGAATCTGATCATTCCAATTATTATAAAGACGTGAATTACCTGTTCTTCCATATTCAATAGTCTTTCCATCTTTTGTTTCTACTTTAAACCAATGCGGACTATCATTACTTCCAATAATACCATTAGAAGTCACCTTTGAAAAACTGTGTATTTTTGTTTTATACTGAAGCCCATCAGCTCCATTTAAACCAGCGATTGGAATAAGGTAATTTCCATCTAACAGAAACCGATCATCATTACTTAAACTAACTGGAGATACCTCCCCATTGTGATATATTGTTTTTCCTGCTCTTGTAATGGTAGATAGACCTGCAATATTCCACCCATAACCCACTAACCCATTACCACCTTGGCTATTATAACTTATAGCAATATTAGGTTGCATTCCTGCTGTTCCTTTTGGTATAGCAATTGGTATATTATAAGTTGCGCCTCCTGAAGCAGAAACACCATGACTCCCTTGGGTTGCACCGACAGGTAAAGAAACATCAATAGCTCTATTATCAAAATTAGATGTGCTAAATGGATTTGAATAGGTATTTGAAAAGGGAAGAGAAGGGTCAATATGTGCATACATTTCATCAGTAGATGTACCTATAAAATGATAGTCTTGCAATAAATTTACTTCTTGTTGCCCAATATATTCTTTATTTGCATTATCTGGAACTGATAAGTCAATTATTGCAGCCTGTGTTATTTGCTGAGATTTAAGACTGACAGATAAAAAAAGGCAAAAAGTCGTGAAAATTAAGATGATATATTTTCTCATGATTCTGAGGGTTATTTAGTTTTTTTTCTCTAGTTCATTAATTCTTTTTTCCTGTTCAATAGTGTAAAGTGTTAGCTCCTCAATCTTCTTCATCATTTTCTCCATCATTACACTTACCTCAATACCATTTTCTTCAACTTCAATAGCTGAAGGTATTTCTGGTAGGTGTTTGTTTTCGGTTATAAACTCTTCTACATCAGTTAGAGACATTAGGTTATAATCATTTTCAAATACATAATCACACCATCCATTATTTGCTTTTACTTTTACCTCTCTACTTCCAATCTTCCCGCAAACAGAGAGAGCATACCCACTTTGTATAGTTGTACCTATTGCTACGCTACCAGAGGTTTCTGTGCTTCCAGTAATTTCAATTACCCCACCAGCAGTTTCAATCCTATTTACTTGCAGAATTTTACCAGCATCTATCCTAACCTCACCATGCAATAAACTACTTCCCTCCACATGTAAATTAGTAGTTCCCCCTGAAATTCCAATTTCTACATCATGGCCATTATTTTTATTTAACCATAACTTATCATTTACTGAAGAGATACCATCTTCATTAATAAAAATAGGAAAAGATGTTCCAAATCTTCCTGAGCCTCTAACATCTAATTTTGCTTGTGGATGATCTGTACCAATACCTACTTTAGCTGGACAATATGCACCTGTAAAAAGTAAAGGATCAGTACCACCTGTACTACTCCATACGGGTGCTGGATAAGAGAATCCTACTTCAAGATTACAATGTGCTACCACGTCGGGGTCATACAGAATCCCATGGACATCCTCAATAGATAAAGACGAAACATTCCCTTCAGAACAAACAGATAAAAAAGAACCTGAAGTACAAGTTGGGTCTGCTAATCCTTCCAGTTTTAATGTTCCAGAAAGTTCAACATCAGTAACTGTTAGGGTATCCTTTATTTCTGCCTTACCATCTAAAACTGTCTCTCCAACAACTTCCAACTCTTTTGCAGGGTTGGTTGTATTAATTCCAATCTTACCTGATATATTGACTTGATTGGTTTGTGTTTGTCCAAATACTAATATTGAAGACAGCATTGTAATAGATAAGATTAGTTTTTTCATAATTATTGATTTTAGTTTATTTTTTTAGTAGTATTTCCAGTTTAAAGTATCTCCTTTTTCAAGGTTATTTTCCCATTGTA
>CATEYX010000134.1 GCA_949511925.1 Cryomorphaceae bacterium
CCTGCGGCACCACCACCAATTACTGCTATTTTCATTATCTTCTTTTTACTTGTTCAATTAGAGCTACAATGAAAGAAACTAGAACTATTATTTGAAAAATAAAATATACAGATGGTAAAATAATGTAATCGCTTAATGAAGATAGTAAGTAAAGGTTAATAAATCCAGTAGTAATTAAACCTACAACTGAGTAGTAAATAACACGTCCTTTTAATTTTCTAAGACTAAACATTAAAAAACTAGCTAGAAGTTCAAAACTGCCAATAAACTGTGCATATATATAAGCAATTTCCCCTTTATCACCTTCTAAACTAATTACATCAAATTCTTTAGTAAAAAATACTACTAAAATACCTAATGTAAACAAAATAAAAGAATAAGCCGTAAAGAGTATTTCTGTTATTGACTTTTGTTTTTTCTGATTATTAGTTTTTGATGCTTTTTTGTTATCTATCATGCTTGTAGATTTATGAAATTCAAAGATAATAAAAATGGAGGCTTTTATACCTCCATTTATATATCTATATTTTATGTTCTTTATCTGTAGCTAATTTTACGCATTCTTAATGATTCTGGCGTAACTTCTAAATACTCATCAGCTTGAATATATTCCATACTTTCTTCCAGCGAAAAATCAATTTTTGGTGCAATAACAATAGTTGCATCAGTACCTGACTTTCTCATGTTAGTTAACTGCTTTCCTTTAATAACATTAATATCCAAATCATCTTCACGACTATTTTCTCCAATTACTTGTCCTTTATAAATAGCTGTTCCTGGTGAGATAAAGAATTTCCCTCTATCTTGTAATTTCCCAATTGAAAATGCTGTTGAACTTCCTGCTTCCATTGAAATTAATGAACCTTTCATACGCTCAGAAATTTCACCTTTATGAGGTCCGTATTCTCTGAATCGGTGAGTCATAATTGCATTACCAGCAGTAGCAGTAAGCATATTGTTTCTTAATCCTATTAATCCTCTTGAAGGAATGTCAAATTCTAAATGTTGTAAATCACCTTTTGGTTCCATTATCAACATATCTCCTTTTCTTTGAGTAACCAAATCAATTGCTTTACCAGAAAATTCAGCAGGCACATCAATAACTAATGTTTCCATTGGTTCACATTTCTTACCATCAATTGTTTTGTAGATTACTTGTGGTTTCCCAACTTGTAATTCAAATCCTTCTCTACGCATAGTTTCAATAAGTACTGACAAATGCAAGATACCTCTACCGAAAACATTAAATTTCTCTTCAGAAGTTCCATCTTCAACTTTTAATGCTAAGTTTTTCTCTAATTCTTTATATAATCTATCTCTTAAATGACGAGAAGTACAGTATTTCCCTTCTTTACCAAAGAAAGGAGAATTGTTAATTGTAAAAAGCATACTCATAGTAGGCTCATCAATAGAAATTCTTGGTAATTCTTCAGGGTTATCTAAATCAGCTAAAGTATCTCCGATTTCAAAATCATCAATGCCAACCATTGAACAAATATCACCAGCACGAGCTGTTTTTACTTGAACCTTACCCATACCTTCAAATACATGTAATTCTTTAATTCTTACTTTCTTTCTTACACCGTCTGCTTTACAGAGAATATAATCTTTTCCTTCTACTAAATCTCCTCTAAAGATACGACCAATTGCAATACGACCAACAAATTTTGAGTAATCCAAAGATGTAATTTGCATTTGTGGTGTTCCTTCATTGTATGGTGCTGCAGGAATTTCAGAAATTACGACATCTAATAAAGCAGAGATGTCATTTGTTTTTTCTTTCCAATCTAAACTCATCCATCCTTCTTTTGAAGAACCAAAAATGGTAACAAAATCCAACTGATCTTCAGTAGCATCCAAATTAAACATTAAGTCAAAAATTGCATCTTGAACTAAATCAGGAGTACAATTTTCTTTATCTACTTTATTTACTACAACGATAGGTTTCAATCCTAATTCAATTGCTTTACTTAGTACAAACCTTGTTTGTGGCATTGCACCTTCAAAAGCATCAACTAATAATAATACCCCATCAGCCATTTTAAGTACACGTTCAACTTCTCCTCCAAAGTCAGCATGCCCTGGTGTATCAATTACATTAATTTTTACATCCTTATAAGTAACGGATACATTCTTAGAAAGAATAGTAATTCCTCTTTCTCTTTCTAAATCATTACTATCTAATAATAATTCTGTTCTTTCTTTTCTTTCGTCAAGAACTTTACATTGGTCAATAATTTTATCGACTAATGTTGTTTTTCCGTGATCGACATGGGCAATAATTGCTATGTTTCTGATTGATTGCATATTAAAATTTTAGGCGGCAAAATTACTCTTATTTTTCTCTTAAATAAGAAAAGGCCAACAAATGTCAGCCTTTTCTGTAATATTAAAATAATGATCTTTTTTAACTTCCATTTCTCATGGTTGCCAATAGTTCTCTATTGATTAATGATTATGACCTTTGTGTAAGTCTTCCGTATCTTGTTTAACTCCCATTAACTCAACTTCAAAAATCAAAGTTGCATTTGGTGGTATCACACCTCCAGCACCTCTTTCACCATAAGCTAAGTGAGGTGGTATAATAAAAGTTGCTTTTCCGCCTACTTTTAGTAAAGCAATTCCTTCATCCCATCCTGGTATTACTCTTCCTTCTCCTAATGGAAATTCAATAGGAGCGTTTCTGTCATATGAAGAATCAAATTTAGTGCCATCAGCTAGTTTACCAGTATAGTGTACGGATACTGTTTTCCCTGCAGTTGCTTGAGCGCCAACACCTTCTTTGATCATAAAGTAAGCTAAACCACTTTCAGTAAATGTAGCTCCTTCAGTTAATTTTTTCATTGTCTGAGTTGATTTATCTGCTTTTTCAGAATTTGCTTTTTCAATTTCTGCTTTAGCAGTTATAAATATATTATTTGCATCAAATTCTTTTGCGGCAGAACCCTCTCTAACAATAGTTACTGAAATCATTATATCGTCTTGAGCAATTGAATTCACAACATTCATACCTTCAACAACATTTCCGAAAACTGAATGCTTCCCGTCTAACCAAGATGTTTCTTTATGAGTAATAAAAAATTGTGAACCATTAGTAGTAGGTCCTGAGTTTGCCATAGATAAAATTCCTCCTTTATCATGCTTTAAGTCAGGATGAAATTCATCAGCAAATTTATATCCAGGATCACCAGTTCCGTTACCATCAGGACATCCACCTTGAACCATAAAGTCAGCAATTACTCTGTGGAATTTTAATCCATCATAATAAGGAGTACCTAATTCTTTTTTATTGTTTTTTAATGTTCCTTCAGCAAGCCCAACAAAGTTAGCTACTGTAAGTGGAGTTTTTTCATATTCCAATTGGATTAGGATTTCTCCTTTAGTGGTGTTAATTTTTGCGTACATACCGTTTTCTAAATTTGATTTTGCATTATTATTAGTTGTATTTTCTTTTTTATTGAAAATATTTTGTGAAAATGAGCTTAATGTTACAGCACATAGTATTGATAGGATTGTTATTTTTCTCATAGTTTAATTAGCTTTATTTAGTTCAGTTTTATATTTATTTATTATTTTTTCAACTTTTGTAATTGTTTCATTTACTGTTAGTTCAGACATTCCACCTGAAGCATTCATGTGCCCTCCTCCGCTAAAATATTTGTTAGCAATTCCATTTACTTTAAAGTTTCCTTTTGAGCGTAATGAAAGTTTAACCATTCCATCTTTTTCGGCTATAAAAATAGCAAATTTTATTCCTTCAATTGCTAATGCATAGTTAACAAATCCTTCAGTATCTCCTTTCTTAAATTCAAATCTTTTCAATTCTTCATCGTTTAACGAAATAATGGCAGCATTATTTTCTGGATACAATCTTAATTTTTCATTTAGGCAATAACCTAATAATTTTATTCTTGTTGCAGATGAATTATCATATATCAAATCATGAATTTTAGCGTTATCAGCTCCTGCATTAATCAGCTGGGCAATTACATTGTGCGTTTTTGCAGTAGTTGATGCGTATTTGAAACTACCTGTATCTGTCATTATTCCTACATATAAACATTCAGCTATAGCTTTATTTAAGTAAGTAGTCATATCCATAGCATCTATCACCTCAAAGACCATTTGAGCTGTGGAGCAGGCACCTGTGTCCGAAAAGATGATATCTGCAATCTCACTATCGGGGTCTTGATGATGATCAATCATAACTTTGGTTGCATTGCTGTTTTCTATTGCATCAGCATAAGTTGCAATCCTGCTTAAATGACTAAAGTCTAAAAGAAAAATTAACTCTGCTTCACTAGTAATTTTATTAGATTCTACTTCATTTTCATCATAAGTAATAACATCGTTGTTACCTGGTAACCAGTGTAAAAATTTAGCATACCCGTTGGGCGTTATTATTCGTACTTCATGCCCTAGTTGCTTTAGCAAATGCAATAAACCTAGCGATGAACCAATTGCATCTCCGTCAGGACCTTTATGGGTTGTTATAACTATTTTTTTAGGGCTACTTAATAGTGCTTTTAGTTCTTGTGCATTTTTTGTCATATGCTGCAAAAATAGTAAAAGAAATAATAGCTAGGATGCTAATAATTTCTAATTTTGCAGCCCTTAATAAATAAAACTTTAAAAGATGTCAAATATTACATTTACAATGATTAAACCAGAAGCTGTTGCAGCTGGAAATACTGGTGCTATCTTAAACAAAATTGAAGTAGCAGGATTTAGAATTGTAGCTTTGAAAAAAGTTCATTTATCTAAAGAAAGAGCTAGTGAGTTTTATGCTGTACATAGTGAGCGTCCATTTTATGGTGAGTTGGTTGATTACATGTGTGAATTCCCAATTATGGCTGCTATTTTAGAAAAAGATAATGCGGTTGCTGATTTTAGAACCTTAATTGGGGCTACTAATCCTGCAGATGCTGCACAAGGAACAATTAGAGCAGAATTTGCTGAGAGTTTAGCTAAAAATGCTGTACACGGTTCTGATTCTGATGAGAATGCTAATATTGAAGCTGACTTCCATTTCTCAGCTGAGGAAAGATTTTAGTAAAATAATTTTTGTTAAAATTTAATTATAGCCACTTGAAGGAGTGGCTATTTTTTTATAGTATTTCCTAAACCTTATGAATTACATAGGTAACTACTCCCCAAACCTTAAAGTCCATATCCTCAGTAATTTCAATAGGTGTGAAATTTTCATTCTCCGGCATTAGGTATAATTTCTTATCCGAAACATTTACTCGTTTTACAGTAAATTCATTGTCAATAACTGCTAACACGATACTTCTGTTTTCAGGTTCAATCGCTCTATCCACTAACATTACATCACCACTTTGTATCCCAGCATCTTTCATGCTCTCTCCTATCGCCTTTACACAAAAAGTGTGGCTAGGGTTTCTCACCAAATGATCATGCAGATTCAAATCCAAATCCATAGCCTCATCAGCAGGTGAAGGGAATCCTGCAGGCACACTGCCTTCAAAAAGAGAAATAGTGTCCAATTTATCCGTTTCTAAAGCATAGAAAGCAAGTTCGTCAGTAGTTTTTATAGATTTTAGTTTCATTGTAAGTGAATCGTATGAGTTTATTTTAAGACTATATCTTTTAGGAAAGGTTTTCCTAATCGGTTATTTATTTGTTGTAAAAGTTCAGTTTTTTTGTAGCTTAATTCATTACGCATGGGTGCTGACTTTAGTTTAACATACAATATGCCTTTGTATATTTTTCTACTTATAATGTATTTTATTAAAGCCTCTCCCATTAAATCATCCCAAATTGCCAAAGCATCTAATTCGTCAAGCTTACCCGATAGCTTTGGGTTTTTCATTAGCTTCCTTATGATGTCGCCAACATTATGTGTGTTTTTACCTCTCATTATATTGTTGCTCCATTTTCAATTTTAAAAATACTAAAAGGAATATTAGCTTTCGTTAAAATCTCCTCACTCCTTTGCGCATGGGTGTCTGTAATAAAAACCTGCCCGAAAACTCCTTTATTTACAAAGCTAATTAATTTTAATACTCTGTTATCATCTAACTTGTCAAATATATCGTCCAGCAAAAGAATAGGTTTAAACCCAATTTGATTTTTAATAAACTCAAACTGTGCAAGTTTTAAGGCAATTAAAAATGATTTTTGTTGTCCTTGTGAACCAATCTTCTTTATAGGATGATTGTTCATCTCAAACAGGATATCATCTTTATGGGTTCCTACTTGGGTATAATTACTGGCTCTATCTTTTACTTGTGAAGCGTTTACTAAATCCTTAAAATCTGCTTCATTTAATTGTGAGTTATATACAAGATTAACAACTTCTTTACTTCCTGAAATTTCAGCATAATATCTATTGAAAACAGGAGTAAGTTCCTTTAGGAAATCGGTTCTTTCACTATGAATTAATGTGCCTAACTGTACAAGTTGATTGTCATATGTTTCAAGGGATAACTCATCAAAATATCCTCTTTCAGAAAACTGTTTTAATAACGCATTTCTTTGTTTTAGTGCTTTATTGTAATTGATAAGCGTTTTTAGGTAGCTCTGCTTGTATTGTGCAATACTGCTATCCAAATATTTACGCCTTACATCACTCCCTTCAAGTATTAAATTACTGTCAGTTGGCGATATGATTATGGCAGGAAACTGCCCAATATGTTCTGAAAAACGCTTGTATTTTTTCTGATTCTTTTTAAGTACTTTTCCCTCCCCTTGTTTTAGGTTACATTGTATTTCATCAGTTGTTTCCTGTTTGGTGAAATTACCCTTAAGCATAAAATAGTCCATTTTGAATTGAATATTTTGTGCATCAACATGGTTAAAATAGCTTTTTGATTGTGACAAATAATGAATGGCATCCAATATATTAGTCTTCCCAGCACCATTATCACCTACAAAACAATTTACTTGCTCGGTAAAAGAAAAACTACTTTGAGTATGGTTTTTAAACTGATTTATCTGTAGGTTTTTTAAATGCAATGGGTTTCAATTGGTTTTAGTCTTCCAGTTCTTTACTCACAAATTAATTTTTATAGAGTTCATGATTGCTTGGCAATTCAAAAAACTTATATTTGCGCTCCAAAAATAAGATTAAATGGCTAAGAAAAACAACAAAACAGAAGATCAATTTGCTCAAATTGAAGAAACACTTTCAAGGACTGAGCAATTTATTGAAGATAACCAGAAAAACTTGATGACAGGAGTAGGTGCTGTTGTTGCAATTGTAGCCTTATTTATTGGCTATCAAAACCTTTATATTGCTCCAATGGAAAAGGAAGCGCAAGCTGATATGTTTATGGCAGAGCTTTATTTTCAGAAAGATTCATTCAATTTAGCCTTAGATGGTGATGGACAATACTTAGGATTTCTTGATATTGCTGACGAATACAGTTCAACCAAATCAGGTGCTTTAGCAAACTATTATGCAGGATTAGCTTACTTAAATACTGGTGATTTTGAAAATGCTATTGAGTATTTAGGTGATTTTTCATCTGATGATATTGTTCTTTCGGCTTTAGCCTTAGGTTGTATTGGTGATGCTTATATGGAATTAGCGGATACTGATAATGCACTTTCATATTATGAAGATGCTGCAGAAAAAAATATCAATGAGTTTACAACACCAAGATATATGTTAAAGCAAGCTATGATTCATGAAGCAAATGGTGATGTTGCTGATGCTTTAGCTTTATACAAAGGAATTGAAGCTGATTATAAAGCTTCTCGTGAAGGTAATGGAATTGAAAAATACATTGCCCGAGCTGAAAACGAATTGTAATGACTAAGAAAAATACTAACCTCTCCCATTTTAATAAGGAAGAAGTTCCCAATGCCAAAGGTCTAACCTTTGGTATTGTTGTTTCTGAATGGAATGGAAATATTACTGAAGGACTTTATAATGGAGCTTCTGATGCATTAATTGAATGTGGTGCTAATGCTAATGATATTGTTAGATTTGATGTACCAGGAAGTTATGAATTAGTTTTTGGAGCTAAAATTGCAGCTAAAAACAAACCTGATGCAATAATCTGTTTAGGCTCTGTTATTCAGGGAGAAACAAAACATTTTGACTTTGTTTGTAATGCTGTAGCTATCGGAATTAAAGATTTAAATATTAGTTTGGATATGCCTGTTATTTTTGGAGTATTGACTGATAATACCATGGAACAGGCCGAAAACAGATCAGGTGGGAAGTATGGAAACAAAGGAATTGAAGCCGCTATTACTGCTATAAAAATGGCTGTTTTAAATAGAAAATAAATTTTTGCTTAATTTGTTTTTTAAAAGCAGAAAATTTTTAAGTTTGCAGCCCAATTTACATTGGTCGAGTAGCTCAGCTGGATAGAGCATCTGCCTTCTAAGCAGACGGTCACAGGTTCGAATCCTGTCTCGATCACTTAAAACCTTACCTATCTGGTAGGGTTTTTTTTGTTAGTCACCAGATCAGTTTGATGAATTATAATAGCTGTAATAGTCATTGATTTAAAAGCCTTACGTTTTCCAAATATACAAAATAATTATGTAAATAAGTACATAATGGGCAGTAAATAGACAGTTAAAAAAAGCTAAAAAAGTTGGAGGTAAAAATCTTAAAATGTCACCCCACCCCTTCGAAAATAGTTGTTTTCTATAGTCAATGCCTATTCATATATTGAGGTATAATCCTCACATTCTTGACACCTAAATATTTTTTATTTTTTCAATCTATTAACAAATATGCCTTCCCCCCATCCTTAAATTCATTTACTATTATGATTATCAATACTTTAAATGATATGTAATTTGGTCTTTTGTTTTGGGCTTGGAATCTCCGCTGTAGTATTAAGGTC
>CATEYX010000135.1 GCA_949511925.1 Cryomorphaceae bacterium
GCTCTCTTTTTAAGAATACTCATTTTTAATTCAGCCAAAGCCTCTTCATCAGCAACTGCACCTGCTAGTATTGTTTCAAAAAGTTCTACTGATTCATTAAAATTATCTGATAATCCGCTTAAAGTAACTTGAATCTTCTCAGCACTACAATTTACTGAAAGCTCACAACCTAACTTATAAAACTCTTCTTCTTTTTGAGCAGGAGACATTTCAGCTGTTCCTAAATATTTTAAATAATCAACTGCTAATTTTAACCTGTTGTCATGGTCATTCCCCATATCTAAGATATAGTTCAATTTGAATCTTTCGTTTTCAGTATTCTCTTTATAGATTAATGAAACATCACCTAAAGTAGTTTTTTCAATATCATTTTCAAAATCTAAGAAAACTGGCTCAATATCAGCCACCTCTTCAGCTAATAAATTCACTAAAAATTCCGATTGATCCTCACGATTAACCGATACTGGAGTGATTGCTGGCTTAGTTACTTTCAATACTGAATTATCCTCACCGTTTCTTTTATAAACGACTATATAATTATCCGCATACTTTGCATTTGCAAAATCAATAATCTCTTGCTTAGTTACTTTCCCTAACTCATCCATTTCATTCTGATGATCCTCCCAAGACATTCCCAAAGTAAAAGCATCAATAAATTCGTTTGCTCTACCACTATTACTTTCTAACTTCTTAAGTTGATTTAATTTCAAGTCAGAAATAATAGCACCCACCAACCAATCAGGGAAATTTCCAGCTTTAACTTCTTCAATTTGTGCTAACAATAAATCCTTCACTTGTTCTAAAGTTTGCCCTTGTTTTGGACTACCATAAAAACCATGCATAGAATAATCTTCTAAAACATAAGGAAAACAACCACCACCAATTAATTCTTGTGCTTGATTTAAGTTCAAATCAATAAGGCCTGCTGCCGAATTAGAAAGTACCATATCCACCATAGTCAACATTTTAGCATCTTCAGTATTCGCTCCTTCAAATCGAAAGCCTAAATATAAACGTTCTGCTTCTGGCCCATACACTTCAGTGTAAACTGGTGCCGTAATTGGCGCTTCTTGAATCACCTCAAAAGTAGGATCATCTTTTCTTTCAAAAGTTCCCCAATATTTATTAATCAAAATAATTGTTTCATCATAATCAAAATCACCTGACATACAAATTGCCATATTATTTGGCACATAGTATTTATTAAAATACTTTCTGATTTCAGTTAGAGAAGGATTCTTTAAATGCTCAATTGTACCAATTGTAGTTTGTTGTCCGTACTGGTGCGTTGGAAACAAACCATCAAAAAGAGCTTCAAACATTTTACTTCCATCTCTATCTAGAGACATATTCTTTTCTTCATAAACAGCTTCTAGTTCAGTATGGAATAATCTAAAAACAGGATAACGAAAACGCTCAACTTCTAACTTTAACCATTTCTCAATTTGGTTAGACGGGATATCATTAATATAAACTGTTTTCTCATTAGAAGTGTAAGCATTGGTTCCTTTAGCTCCTAAACCACTTACCATCTTATCATACTCGTTAGCAATAGCAAATTTTGCAGCCTCACCGGAAACAGAATCAATTTGTCTCCATACTCTTTCTCTATTATCAGTATCATCCATATCAATAGTACGATACTCTTCATAAAGCGCTTCAATCTTGTCCAACATTGGTGCTTCTTTCTCAAAATCTAAAGAACCATAAATATCAGTACCTTTAAATAACATATGCTCCAAATAATGTGCCAAACCTGTTGCATCAGCAGGATCGTTTTTACTTCCAGCACGAATAGCAATATTTGTCTGTACTCTAGGCGCATCAGCATAAGCTGTCAAATACACTTTAAGACCATTATCTAAGGTATATATTCTTGCATTTAACGGATCATTGGCGGCCGTTTCATAATTATTTTCAATTTTATTCATTTGTTCTTTTGCATTTATTGCGAAATAGATTCCTGCTACTACTATTAGCACAATGGTTAAAATTTGTTTTGGTTTCATATTCATTTATTTTCTGTTAATAATCAGGATCAAGTCCTAGTTTTATTCTTAAAGTTTCCAAATGAGGATTTTGATCCATCATTTTGGCAAATTTATCTTTATTTGTATAAGGAATATTACTTTTCCCTCCTTTAATTACCTTAGTTGTTATTTCAATATAATCATTTTCTAATTTATTTCTTAGAAACTCCAAAATCATATATTTCTCTTCTAGTAACATTTCAACTTGCGAATGATTACTTAAAGGTAATTCAATTACATGATTATCTTTTAATACTGGCAGAAAAACACCCAATGTAATTCCTAAATTAGATTTTCCCTTTTGTTTTACAAATGCAATTACCTCCTTCCAGCTTTCTAGCATTCTTGTTGCTAAAAAATCATTATTTCTTAGTTTTGAAATATCAATTTCTTCTTCAACAACTTTCTTCTCATTCATCTGCTTAAAAGCTGCAGTTATGGATATAGTTTTAGACTTCTTTTTGGTCGATAAAGAAATTCTTGGAATTGATTTAGGAGTAATATCCGCTACTTCACTATTACTTTCAATTTCTGGTTTTTTGTTACTTTCAGTTGTTTTTTCTATTTTTTTATCAGTTTTAGTTACTTTTTCAACAGAAACCTGCTTTTTTTCGTCATTTAAAGTAACTACGAAACTTTTAGGGCTTTTTTTTTCAGCCATTTGATGTCCTATTGATGAAATTCGCATTAACGATAACTCAACTAATAGTCGTTTATTGTTTGATTCTTTGTACTGAACATCACATTTATTACATAAACTTAAAGCAGGAATTAAAAAGCTTAACTCACACGACTTTGACTGTTCAAGATACCTTTGCTGTAAAGCTTCCCCTTTTTCTAATAACTGAAGTGTACTTTCATCCTTAGCAACAAGAATATCTCTTAAATGCTCGGACAAACCAATAATAAAATGATGCCCATCAAACCCATTGTCAAGTATTTCATTGAATAAAAGTAAAAGTGCATTAATATCGTTCTTTAAAAGTGCAGCAGTAACTTTAAAATAATATTCATAATCCAAGATATTCAAATGCTCAATTACACCTTGATAAGTAAGTTCTTTTTCCGAAAAACTAATCAATCTATCAAAGAGTGATAAAGAATCACGTAATGAACCGTCTGATTTTTGAGCAATTAAATGAAGAGCTTCTTTCTCAGCTGCAATCCCTTCACTTTTAGCAACAAAATCTAAGTGATTAGAAATATCATTAATCCCAACTCTTTTAAAATCAAAAATTTGACACCTTGATAAAATAGTTGGAATGATTTTATGTTTTTCAGTAGTTGCTAAAATAAACTTAGCATGTTTTGGTGGCTCTTCTAAAGTTTTCAAAAAAGCATTAAATGCTTGAGTTGATAACATATGCACCTCATCAATAATATAAATATTATACTCTCCTACTTGAGGCGCAAAACGAACTTGATCCACTAATCTTCTTATATCATCAACAGAATTATTAGATGCAGCATCAAGTTCATGTACGTTGAAAGAAGCATTTTCATTGAATGATTTGCAACTTACACATTTGTTACAAGCTTCAATATTCTCAGTTATATTTTCGCAATTGATTGTCTTAGCTAAAATACGAGCACAAGATGTTTTACCTATACCTCTAGGACCACAAAACAAAAACGACTGAGCTAACTGATTGCTTTTAATCGCATTTTTTAAAGTGGAAGTGATTGAGGTTTGACCTACAACAGCATTAAAAGTTGAAGGCCTATATTTCCTAGCGGATACGATAAAATCACTCATTTTATTAAATTTAAAATACGAAAGACAAAACTAACATTTCTTACAAAATAGTAAGCAAATATTTAATCAAATTAAAAAACTACTCTAATTATGTAGAATTAAATCTTTTTACTAAATTTGCCGCCCGTAAAAATATTAACTAAAACAAACAAAAGATGACTACTTACGAAACTGTTTTCATTATGAATCCCGTTTTATCTGAAGATCAGGTAAAGGAAACAGTAAAGAAATTTGTTGACCATATTAAGGCTAACAAAGGAAAAATTACCAATGAAGAAAATTGGGGATTGAAGAAATTAAAGTACACAATCCAAAAGAAAAAGACAGGTTTTTATTACCTAATTGAGTTTCAGGTGGATGGACAAGTTATTAACGACTTCGAAGTTGAGTTCAAAAGAGACGAGCGTGTTATCAGATGGCAAACAGTAAAATTAGAGAAATTTGCTTTAGCATATGCTGACAGAAGAAAAAAGAAATTAAGTACTAACGCAAAAACTGAATAATCATGGGAAATAAAACAGATATAAAATACTTATCTCCAGTAGATATTGAATTAAGACAACAAAATAAATATTGCCGTTTCAAAAAAATGGGAATAGATTATATTGACTATAAAGATCCTGAATTTTTAATGCGTTTTTTGAATGAGCAAGGAAAAATTTTACCAAGAAGAATTACTGGTAACTCGTTAAAATTCCAAAGAAGATTAGCTGTATCAGTAAAAAGAGCAAGACAAATCGCTCTTTTACCATATGTAGCTGATAATTTAAAATAATCATAAAACTTAAGTAAACATGGATATTATATTACAAGAAAATGTTGAGAAATTAGGTTTCAAGAATGAAATCGTCTCAGTAAAAAATGGTTACGGAAGAAACTTTCTTATCCCAAAGGGATTAGGAATTTTAGCTACTGAATCAGCCGTGAAAGTTTTAAACGAAAATTTAAAACAACAAGCGAAAAAAGAAGAAACTGAAATTACAAAAGCAAATAAAATTGCAGAAGCATTACCTAAATTAGAAATTATACTAAAAGGTAAAGTTGCTGATGGTGGAACTAAATTATTTGGTTCTATAAAAACAGCACAATTTACTGATGCTTTACAAGCATTAGGACATACAATTGATGCAAGTTTTGTAAAACTTCCTAAAGTAAAAGAATTAGGTAAATATGAAGCAGAAGTAAGATTACACAGAATGGTCAGTGTAAATGTAGCTTATAGTGTTATTGCCGAATAAGTAAATTCAAACAAATAATTAAAAGCCGAACCTAACTGTTCGGCTTTTTTATTTTCCAATTATAAGGGTTTAATATCCACTCCTATTTTCAAGAGAAATAAATTGCAAATTACTATATTTGCTGGACTATTATTAAACAAAATCTTCATTTATAGTATTTGATTATGAACACGTATAAAAACTACATTAATGAGATTAAAGAACGAAAATCTCTCAATCTTCACCCTAAACCAATTGAAAGTGCTAAACTGCTAAGTGAAATAATTGCGCAAATCAAAGATATTGATCACATTGATCGAAAAGAATCCATAACATTTTTAATCTACAATGTCACACCCGGAACTACAAGTGCAGCAGGAGTAAAAGCAAATTTTCTCAAGGAGATTATTTTGAGTAAATACTCTACAAAAGAAATTACCCCTGCTTTTGCATTCGAACTATTATCACACATGAAGGGAGGTCCATCAGTCAGAATTTTACTTGACTTAGCTTTAGACAATAACAAGGAGATTGCTAAACAGGCAGCAAATGTTCTAAAAACACAGGTCTTCTTGTATGATGCTGATACAGATAGACTTAAAAAAGCTTATAGCAACGGAAATAAGATTGCGAATGATATTTTAAAGAGTTATGCAAAAGCTGAATTCTTTACTAAACTTCCAGAAATAGATGAAGAAATTAACATTGTAACTTATGTTGCAGGAGAAGGAGACATTTCTACAGACTTACTTTCTCCAGGAGGTGACGCTCACTCTAGATCTGACAGAGAGCTTCACGGAAAATGTATGTTTGAACACGATATTAATCAACAGAATGAACTTTTAACTATACAAAAAAAACATCCTAATAAGATAGTTATGTTAATTGCGGAAAAAGGAACTATGGGAGTTGGCTCATCTAGAATGTCTGGAATAAATAATGTGTCATTATGGATTGGCAAACAGGCAAGTCCTTATGTTCCATTTATCAACATTGCTCCTGTTGTAGCAGGAACAAATGGAATTTCTCCAATTTTTTTAACAACAGTTGGTGTTACAGGAGGAATTGGTCTTGACCTTAAAAATTGGGTTAAGAAAAAAGATTTTAAAGGAAATACAGTTATCAATAAGGATGGAGATCCTGTTCTTGAAGAAGTATACTCAGTTAAAACAGGAACAGTTCTTACAATAAACACAAAAAAGAAGAAATTATATAAAGCAGACAAGGAACTAAGCGATATTTCTGCTTCATTTACTCCTCAGAAAATGGAATTCATGAGAGCAGGAGGCTCCTACGCTATAGTATTTGGCAAAAAATTACAAACATTTGCAGCAAAAACTTTAGACATTGATATTCCAAAAGTTTTTGCGCCATCAAAAGAGATTTCTCATAAAGACCAAGGTCTAACTGCAGCAGAAAAAATATTTAACAAGAATGCGGTTGGGACAACGCCAGGAAAGATTCTACATGCGGGTTCTTATGTTAGAACTGAGGTAAACATTATAGGCTCACAAGATACGACTGGACTTATGACATCTCAAGAACTAGAAGCGATGGCTGCTACTACCATATCTCCTATTGTAGACGGAGCTTATCAATCTGGCTGTCACACTGCAGCTGTATGGGATAAAAATGCGCAAGCAAACATCCCTAGACTTATGAAATTTATGAATGACTTTGGCCTTATTACTGCCCGTGATCCTCATGGCAAATATCATGCCATGACAGACGTAATTCACAAGGTACTAAACGATATTACTGTTGATGATTGGGCAATTATAATTGGCGGGGACTCACATACAAGAATGTCTAAGGGAATAGCATTTGGTGCAGATTCAGGCACAGTTGCTTTAGCCCTAGCAACAGGTGAAGCATCAATGCCTATTCCTGAATCTGTAAAAGTTACTTTTAAGGGAGAAATGATGAAACATATGGATTTTCGTGATGTAGTACATGCTACTCAATCTCAAATGCTTGATAAGTATAGCGGAGAAAATGTTTTTCAAGGAAGAATTATTGAAGTTCATATTGGGACACTTCAAGCAGATAAAGCATTTACATTTACTGATTGGACAGCAGAAATGAAAGCAAAAGCATCTATTTGCATTTCTGAGGACGAAACATTAATTGAATCATTAAATATTGCGAAAGGGAGAATTGAAATAATGATTAATAAGGGAATGGATAATAATAAAAAAGTTCTTCAAGGCCTTATAGACATAGCAAACAAGAGAATTTCTGAGATTAAATCTGGTGAAAAGCCAGCATTAAAACCTGATTCAAATGCAAAATATTTTGCTGAATTTGAAGTAGATTTGGATATCATTTCTCAACCAATGATAGCCGATCCTGATGTTAACAATAAAGATGTTTCTAAGAGATATACACACGACACAATTAGACCTCTATCTTTCTATCAAGGAGAAAAGAAAATAGATCTTGGTTTTGTCGGATCATGTATGGTTCACAAAGGCGATCTAAAAATTCTTGCTCAGATGCTTAAAAATCTAGAGAAAATTAATGGTGAAATTAAATTTAACGCACCTCTAATAGTAGCCGCTCCAACTTATAATATAATTGACGAACTTAAAATAGAAGGGGACTGGGATGTCTTGCAAAAATATTCTGGTTTTGAATTTAATGATAATGCTCCGAAAAATTCTGCTCGTTTAGAATATGAAAACATGATGTATCTTGAGAGACCAGGATGCAACCTATGCATGGGAAATCAAGAGAAAGCTGAAAAAGGAGATACAGTTATTGCTACTTCTACCCGCCTTTTTAAAGGGCGTGTTGTGGCAGATTCAGATCGAAAAAAAGGCGAGTCATTACTCGCTTCTACTCCTGTAGTTGTTCTTTCTGCAATTCTTGGAAGAACACCTACAATGGAAGAATACGAAAGTGCAGTTTCAGGTATTAATCTAACTAAATTTAGGCCACCAGTAAAGAGTTTATGTTCTTAAAGATAATAATTATCGAAACAATAAAACTAGATAAAAATTAGATTATTTTTTTTGTAAAAGCTGATTGTAATCATCAATTGCAACAAAATAATCAGGATCTTCCAATACATTTACATCACATATCTTCTCTGCTCTTTTAATCAGCTTTACACAATCAGCAGAAAGATGACGCAGGTGAATAGTCTTTCCATTTTTTTGATAACGCTCAGCCAATTTATTTAAAGCTTCAATAGCTGACTGATCTACTACTCTACTTTCGGCAAAGTCAATCACTACTTCCTTAGGATCATTTTTCACATCAAACTTTGAATTGAATAATTCAATAGAGCCAAAGAAAACTGGTCCAAATAATTCATAATGCTTTATTCCGTGTTCATCAGTATGTTTTCTAGCTCTAATCATCAAAGCATTTTCCCAAGCAAAAACTAAAGCAGAAACGATAACACCTGAAATAACAGCAATAGCTAAGTCAAACACCACGGTTAGGATTGTCACTAAAGCAATAACTAAGACATCCGGAAGAGGAACCTTATTCCAAATTTTAAAAGTATTCCAAGCAAAAGTTCCAATTACAACCATAAACATTACTCCTACTAAAGCAGCAATAGGAATCATTTCAATATAAGCTGAAGCAAACAAGATAAATATCAATAATGATAATGCAGCTGTTATTCCTGAAAGCCTTCCTCTACCTCCTGATTTGATGTTAATTATTGATTGACCAATCATAGCGCAACCACCCATACCACCAAAAAAACCATTAAGAATATTAGCAGCACCTTGCGCCACACATTCCTTGTTTCCATTTCCGTGAGTTTCAGTTAATTCATCTATCAAATTTAAAGTCATTAACGATTCAATTAAACCAATTGCCGCCAAGATTAAAGCATAAGGAGCAATAAATGCCAGAGTATCCAAATTAAGAGCAATCATTGGTACATTAAAAGTGGGCAAACCTGCTTTAATACCTTCTCCTCCACCTTCAATAATAAAGGATTTTACGGTTTGTGTATCTACATTTCCAAAGATAACAATAAGTGAAACAACAATAATTGCTGCTAAGGCTTCAGGAATATTTTTGGTGATTTTCGGCAAGAAATACATAATACCCATAGTTAATGCTACTAACCCCAACATTGTAAACATTGCCCCTCCTTCAAGCCAATCACCTCCACTTTGAAACATTCCTAACTGAGAAGTAAAAATTACGATTGCTAAACCATTTACAAAACCCATCATTACCGAATGAGGTATCATTCTTACAAATTTTCCCATTTTAAATGCTCCAGCGAGAGCTTGAAATATTCCAGTTAATATTAAAGTAGCAAATAAAAACTGAAGTCCCATCATAGCACCATCAGGTCCCATAGCATTTCCTTGTTTTACTAAACTAACCATTACTACCGCTAAGGCTCCTGTTGCTCCTGATATCATACCTGGTCTTCCTCCAAAAATAGCAGTAACCAATCCCATCATAAAGGCGCCATATAAACCAATAATTGGTGATATTCCTGCCACAAAAGCAAAAGCTACTGCCTCAGGGACCAAGGCTAAAGCCACTGTAAATCCTGATAAAATATCGTCCTTTACACTTCCTTGGCTTGATGTAATAAATTTAAATGCTGATTTCATTGTGTTTTTTTAAAGGCGCAAAAATAAGGAATACTAAAAGCTAAAGCTTAGAATTTTACACAAAAAAATCCTGCCAAAAATGAGCAGGATTTATTAATATAGTAAATAATTATTTATTCAGAAAATGCCTTAAATTTTTCTTTGTTCATAATGAGTATCCAAAGGTTAATAAATAACAATACTCAGCCCATAACAGAACAATCATGTGTGGACGGAAATCCAGTATGCACCAAAAAGATATTTACCGTAGCTGGCAGCATTAATATTGCAGCTATAATATTATTTGCAAAATGAAAGAAGAAAAATCTAAAAAAGAATCTGAATATTATATTGGAGTTGGATTACGCTTGGGAGTAGCATTTGTTTTAGCTAGGCAAAAGAAACATACTAATAACTAGGTATTTCTTCCAAAAAAGTAATCTTATTACTTTCATAATCCATAGCACAGCAAAAATGTCGCATTCCATTAGTCACTACTAAAAAATCCACTCTCAATTTGAAATTATATTTTGCAATTTGATTAAAAGCATCTTGTGTTATTTTTACCTTTGGAGCTTTACACTCTACTATCATATTTGGTTTCCCTTCATTAGTATATAATACAATATCAGCCCTAGTTGACTGCTCATTGTATTTCACCATTTGCTCAACCCCCATCAAGCCTAAAGGATATTTTTTTTCAGAGTTCAAATAATGAATAAAGTGTTGGCGCACCCATTCCTCAGGAGTTAAAACCAAATATTTTTTTCTTACTGCATCAAAAACTTGCGTAGTCCCTTCAACTAATTTAGTTTTGAGGACCGCATTCGGTAAATTTAATTGAGGCATATTCATATCCACAAAATAAGTGAATTATAAAGAAATCATATCATCAATAACAAATAAAGATTTACAACCTGTATATTTTTTAATGGGGGAAGAACCTTATTATATTGATAAATTAGCTAATGCTTTTTCTAAAAATGTTCTCTCAGCTGAGGAGCAAGAGTTCAACCAAGTAATCCTTTACGGAAAAGAAATTGAAACAGCACAAGCAATTGCGGAGGCAAAACAATTTCCTTTTGGTTCAGATAAAAGAGTAGTAATTGTTAGAGAAGCCCAACACTTAAAAGATATTGATGTGCTGGACAGTTACCTAGACAATGTGCAGCCCTCAACCCTTTTAGTGATTTGCTACAAAGGGAAATCAGTTGACAAACGCAAGAAATTCGGTAAAACACTAGAATCAAAATGTATTGTCTTTGAAAGCAAAAAATTATATGACAATAAAATCCCAGCTTGGATAAATACCTACATAACAGAAAACGGATTTAAGATTGACAATAGTGCAACTGCTGTACTTGCCGAATACATTGGTGCTGATTTATCTAAAATCACTAATGAATTGGAGAAACTCATGTTAGTGGTGAAAAAGGACGAACAAATTACTACAGCACTCATTGAGTATCATATTGGGATAAGTAAAGACTATAATGTTTTTGAATTACAAAACGCATTGGGGAAAAAGGAAGTTTTAAAAGCTAACAAAATAATTAATCACTTTGCAGCCAATCCAAAGGACCATCATATTGTTCCAACTCTAGGAGCTTTATTTTCCTATTTTCAGAAAATAATGGTATATCATTTTCTGGAAGATAAAAGCCCAAAATCTGCTGCTAGCGCTCTAAAAGTAAATCCTTTTTTTGTTAGCCAATACCAAACTGCAGCACAGCATTATAGCAAACGACAGTTGTTCTATATTTTCGAATATCTAAAAGAGTATGATCTTAAAAGTAAAGGAGTAAACAACAAAAGCACTACGCATGAGGGACTCTTAAAAGAGTTAATTTTCAAAATTCTGCATGCATAATATTGCTTGCTTTATTTAGTTATATTTGCGAACTAATTTTTACAAAAATGCGCAAACTTTTACTTTTACTTTCAATTTCTTTATTTACTACAATAGCTTATTCTCAAACAGGAAACATAAGAGGATTTGTATATGACAAAAGTAGTGGTGAGCCAATCATGTTCTGTAATGTAATTCTACAAGGAACAACTATTGGAGCTTCAACTGATATCAATGGAATGTATAATATTTCCAAGGTATTAGCTGGTGATTACTCCTTAATGGTTACTTATATAGGCTATGACACCTCAAAGGTAAATATTACTTTGAAACAAGGTAAAGTAGTTACTCAAAATCTTGAGATATCAGAATCGAGTGTAAAACTAAATGAGGTAAGAATTTCAGCCGAAAGGTCAGAAATGAAAACAGAAGTAAAGGCAGCTGCTATTAAAATCACCAAGCAAGATATGGAAATGATTCCTAACATTGGGGGAGAGCCAGACTTAGCTCAATATATGCAAGTAATCCCCGGAGTCGTATTTACAGGTGACCAAGGAGGGCAACTCTACATAAGAGGAGGTTCACCAATACAAAATAAAGTCTTACTAGATGGAATGACTATTTATAGCCCTTTTCATTCTATTGGATTATTTTCAGTTTTTGATACTGATGTTATCAGGAATACAGATGTGTACACAGGTGGATTTAGTGCAGAGTATGGTGGTAGAATCTCTTCCATAATGGATATAAAAACCATTGATGGAAATAAAAAAGAGTTTGGAGGGAAAGTATCCGCTAATACTTTTGGTTCTAAACTTTTTGTTGAAGGACCGCTTTTAGACAATGGGAAATCATCATTTGTTTTTTCTGGAAAAACCTCATATTTGGATAAAAGTTCGGAGATACTTTATAAAGAACCTATCTTATATTTTGACGATAAAGGCTTGCCGTATTCATACACGGATTTATATGGAAAATTCTCATTACACGGAAACAATGGAAGTAAGGTAAATATATTTGGTTTTAATTTTCAGGACAAAGTAGATTATGAAGGCATTTCAGAACTCAACTGGACATCACAAGGGATCGGTTCAGAATTCATTTTAATTCCAGGAAACTCTCCTGTTTTAATTGAGGGTAATTTCGCATACTCATCTTATGATATTTCTTTGGATGAAGAAGCTTCTCCATTAAGAACAAGTGGAATAGATGGATTTAATATGGGCTTTGATTTTACTTATTTTCAACCTAAAGGAAAAATAAAATACGGATTTGATATTCATGGATTCTCAACTGATTTCACTACCTATAATTCTGTAAATTCTAAAATTGAACAAAAGGAAAATACTTCTGAGTTCTCAGCTTATATTAATTACCAATTTAACACAACTCGTTTTATTATTGAACCTGGATTTCGCTTACAAAAATACACTCTTGGTGTATCACCTGAACCAAGATTGGGAATGAAATATATTGCCAGTGATCGTATGCGATTTAAAGTGTCATCAGGGTATTATTCACAAAACATATTAAGTACAACTTCCGATAGAGATGTTGTGAATTTATTCTCTGGAATCATATCGTCTCCTGAAGAAATTCCAGATCAAGCAGATGGGAATCCTTACAAGAATAAGTTCCAAAAAGCAAGACACTTAATTGCAGGTGTTGAGTATGATATTAGCAGAAGAATTGACTTTCAGATAGAAGGATATATTAAAGATTTTACTCAGCTAACAAACATTAACCGAAATATGACTTCCAATGCAGATGATGAATTTATTATTGAAAGTGGAGTCGCAAAGGGAGTAGATGCCTTACTTAAGTTCAAAAGCAAGAAACTATACATCTGGGCGGTATACTCTATTGGTATTATCACAAGAAATGATGGAGAAAAAACATATAACCCTCACTTTGACAGAAGACATAATATGAATTTTGTTACTTCTTACAAATTTGGTAAAAATGACAGTTGGAAAGCAGATATGAGATGGAATTTAGGTTCAGGTTTCCCATTCACACAAACACAAGGATTTTACGAAAACCTAACTTTTTCTGATGGCATAAATACGGACTACTCAAGTACAAATGGAGAATTAGGAATTGAATATGCAGAACTTAATGAGGGAAGACTGCCTTACTACCACAGGTTAGACGCTTCAATCTCGAAAAGCATTAAGCTAAACAAGAATTCTGAACTTGATATGACCCTATCAGTAACAAATGCTTATAACCGAGAAAATATCTTTTATTTTAATCGTGTAAAGTACGAAAGAGTGAATCAATTACCGCTCATGCCTAGTTTTGGTGCAAGCATCACATTCTAAATTACTTAGCTGATTTTAAAAAACTTTAAATAAAACTTTTATCAATAAAAGAATAATCAGTAACAAATGGTATTTTTGCAAAAACAAAAACTACTGTAAACTGTGAGTAAATTTCCTACAAAATATATTTTCGTAACTGGTGGCGTAACTTCATCATTAGGTAAAGGAATCATTTCAGCATCTTTAGGTAAATTATTAACTGCTAGAGGATATTCTGTAACCATTCAAAAATTAGACCCCTACATTAATGTAGATCCTGGTACTATGAACCCATATGAACATGGAGAATGTTATGTGACTGAAGATGGTGCAGAAACAGATTTGGACTTGGGGCATTACGAACGCTTTTTAAATAATTCAACCTCACAAGCTAACAATGTCACTACAGGTAGAATTTACCAAACCGTTATTCAAAAAGAAAGAAAAGGAGATTATCTTGGGAAAACAGTTCAGATTATACCTCATATTACTGATGAGATAAAAAGAAGAATTCAACTACTAGGAAATACTCGGGAATACGATTTCGTAATTACTGAAATTGGTGGTACCGTGGGTGATATTGAAGCCTTACCTTATATTGAGGCTGTAAGACAGTTGAAATGGGAATTAGAAAATTCAGCATTATTTATCCATTTAACATTAGTCCCTTATCTTGCAGCAGCTGGGGAGTTAAAAACAAAACCAACTCAACATTCTGTTAAAACTTTATTAGAAGCAGGAATACAACCTGATATTTTAGTTTGCCGAACAGAACATCCTTTAGGATCTGAAATCAAAAAGAAAGTAGCTCGTTTCTGTAATGTTGAACGTGATGCAGTTATTGAATCCATGGACGTGTCATCAATATATGAAGTGCCTTTATTGATGCAAAAAGAAGGATTAGATAAAGTAGTATTACGAAAATTAGGAATAGTAGACAATACGGAAGTAAAATTAGAACAATGGTGCAATTTCTTGGAAGGATTACAAAATCCTAAAAAAGAAATTACTATCGGATTGGTAGGTAAATATGTTGAGTTACAAGATGCCTACAAATCCATATCAGAAGCAATTATTCATGCAGGAGTAGCTAATGCTTGCAAGGTAAAAGTAAACTGGATAAATGCTGAGGAAATAAATAACAAAAATGTAGCTGATAAATTAGCTGGGCTTAAAGGTGTTTTAGTTGCTCCTGGATTTGGTGATAGAGGAATGGAAGGTAAAATTTCAGCCATAAAATACATCAGAGAAAACAATGTTCCATTTTTAGGAATTTGTTTAGGAATGCAGTCAGCAGTAATTGAATATGCAAGAAATGTGCTTGGCTATAAGGACGCTAATTCTGTAGAGGCGAATGAAGAAACTACTGCTCCTGTCATTGACTTAATGAAAGATCAAAAATCAGTAACCAAAAAAGGAGGAACAATGAGACTTGGTGCCTATGACTGTCAGCTTACAAAGGATTCAAATGCATATAATTCCTACCAAAACACTGAAATAAGCGAACGACACAGACACAGATTTGAATTCAACAATAAGTATAAGTCTGAATTTGAAAAATCAGGAATGATTTTCTCAGGAATTAACCATAAAAATAATTTAGTTGAAATTGTAGAAATTCCTACTCACCCATGGTTTGTTGGTGTACAATTTCACCCTGAATATAAAAGTACAGTCGCAAATCCTCATCCTTTGTTTTGCGGATTTATTGATGCCTGTATCAAAAATAAATAATCAAGTTTTACAATGAAAAAATACGATAAAAATTCACTAATTGGTTTTGTGTTAATGGCTATCATCTTGATAGTATTTAATACTTTCTTTTTCCCTGAAATACCCCAAGAAAAAGCACCAGTTACTACACCAAATGAAACTCAATTTACAGAAACTCAATTTACAGAAACTACAGTTGCTACCCCTGCACTAAGTAATTCCTTTATTAGTGAAGAGCTAAAAACAAAATATGGTGTTTTTGCTTCAGCTGCAAATGGGACAGATGAATTTCAAGTTATTGAAAATGATAAATTAAAAATTACAGTTGCTAATAAAGGTGGTAGAATTGTATCCGTAATATTAAAAGAATATCAAACTTTTGACTCGTTAGCACTTGATTTATTTGATGCAGATAGTTCTCGTTTCAACCTACAATTTACAACAGGACACAACATAAATACTGCTGATTTGTACTTTTTTGCAGAACAAAGTAGTAACACATTGAGTATGAAACTAAAGGCTGATGACAGCCATTATGTAGAGTATTTATATACGCTTACTGACGACTACCTTATTGATTTTGACATTAAATTTATAGGAATGGAAAGCCTTATTCCATCTGGAATAAATTACATGAACTTGGAGTGGCAAATGAAAACACCACAAACCGAGAAAAGCAAAACTAATCAGGACATGTACACTGGAATTCAGTACCAGTATAGTGCTGACAATGAAGGGGATTATTTAAGCTTTACTTCAACGGATGAGGACGAAATAAATGCTCGTTTAAATTGGGTAGCTTTCAAGCAACAATTCTTTAGTGCAATTTTTATCGCTAAGGATGGATTTGAAAAGCCAACTCACTTAATTTCTACAAAAAGTGAAGGATCAAAATTCATAAAGGATTTAGCTGCTAAGTTCGAACTTCCTTATCAGCATAGAGTAGATGAGCAACTGAGTTTTCAATTCTATTTTGGACCTAATCATTTTAAAACTTTAAAAGCTTACAATTCTGGTTTTGAAGAATTAGTACCACTAGGCTGGGGGATATTTGGATGGGTGAACCAGTATATTATTATTAATATTTTTGATTTTTTAAGTAAGTACTTTTCTTCTTACGGAATTATCATTCTTTTACTTACTCTAATTATAAAAATCGGACTTGCTCCTTTTACTTATAAAGCATTTTTGTCACAAGCAAAAATGAAAGTATTAAAGCCTGAGATAGATAAAATTAACGACAAGTTAAAAGGAAAAGATCCAATGAAAGCCCAACAAGAAACAATGGGGCTTTATCGAAAGGCAGGCGTGAACCCAATGGGGGGCTGCTTACCAATGTTATTCCAATTTCCTATACTAATTGCCATGTTCCGTTTCTTCCCTGCCTCAATTGAGTTAAGGCAAGAGAGTTTCCTTTGGGCTGACGATTTATCATCTTACGATTCCATATACAACTTAGGCTTTGACATTCCTTTTTATGGTGATCATATTAGTTTATTTACCTTATTGATGACAGTTTCTACTTTGTTGTACACAAGGATGAATTCTTCAATGGCAACTGGTCAAATGGCACAAATGAAATGGATGATGTACCTGATGCCAATCATGTTCCTTGGTTTCTTTAACAATTATGCAGCTGGACTTTCATACTACTATTTCTTAGCAAATATGTTTACTTTTACGCAACAGTATTTCATGAAAGTAATGATTAATGAAGATGAAATATTGGCACAATTGGAAGCTAACAAAAAGAAACCTGCTAAACCAAAGTCTAAGTTCCAAAAGAAATTAGAAGACATGCAGAAAAAGCAAGAGCAACAAATAAAGGGTAAAAAGAAGAAATAAGTCTAACTTATTTTTCTCAAAAAAAGTTCCATTCCTTTTTGTTTTTCAGCATCTAAGCTGTAAGAAATTTTATTATTCAGATAATCTTCAGGGTTTTCACAATTCGGGTAACTCTCCCTTTCTAAAGCCAAAGCTTTATCAATATTGCCCAATCCTTTCTCAAGTGCTTTATTAAAAGCATTTATAAAATCTTGTGATAATTTAGTATTTGACACCCAAGCGGCAAACACAAAAGGTAAGTCTGTCATTTCTTTCCAAATAGCTGACAAATCATAAATAAATTTATGCTTAGTATTCAAAGTAAAAGCCCTATCCCCAATTACCAAAGCGGCATGTTTTCCTTTTATATTATCTTCAAAACCAACATCCGATTTTTTAAGTTCAGGATTCAACTGCCAATATTCTTTCAATAAAACTTTAAGCAATGCCACAGAAGTACGCGATTGATAATCCAAGCCAATACTCTCAATTTTATCAATAGGAACATCCGAATACAAACATACCGTATCCACAGCACCATTTGCACCTATGCAATAATCTGAGATAATATAAGGATGTCTTAATTTCGGAATAACAACAACAGGAACTAAGGCTAAATCAACAGTACCATTAATAAGTTTATCAGCACAAATAGATGGATAATCTAATTGCAAATCAATAGTATTAATCAACTCACTTTGTTTTAACCCATGGATGAAAGGTATCGTATTTAAATAAGAAACAGCTGATATTTTTAGCATTAGAATAGTAAAATATAAATAATATACAAACTAGTGCATAATTTCAAGATAGTTCCAGCAATAAAACCCCAAAGAGCACCAAAAGCAATCTTCACTTCATTCTGGTTCATTTCAATTTTAGCACCAATATAGGCGCCAACAAAAGCACCTACCAATATTCCAAAAGGAGGAAACAAGAAAATTCCTAATAACATTCCTACAACCGAACCTCTAATTGCATACTTGCCACCACCTGCTTTTTTTACACCATAAATCTGGAGATAATAATCCAAAACAGTAATAAACACTACCAATACTCCCAGCCAGAAAATAAAATCAACCTCCATTTTGCTAATAAAAAAATGAGAAAGTAATAAACCCAAATAAGAAAGAGGAGGGCCAGGCAAAGCAGGAATAACACTTCCTATTAATCCTAAAAGCAATAAGATCCCAATTCCAATCATTATTAGTATTTCCATTTTCCAAAAGTAGTAAAAAAGCAAATGTAAAATTCGTTTCTCAAAGAACATCTTATTTAAAATGCTTAAATTTGCAACTCTAATTAACAAAAGAAAAAATGGCACTTACTCCTTTAACTGCAGTTACCCCAATTGATGGAAGATATATCAGTAAAACATCTAGCCTACAAGCATACTTTTCTGAAGCTGCTTTAATCAAATTCAGAGTTCAGGTTGAAATAGAATATTTTATTGCACTTTGCAATAGCTCAATACTTCAACTAAACCATTTTCCTAGTATAAAATTCTCAGAATTAAGAGATTTATATACAAATTTTAAAGAAAGTGATGCCCAAAAAATTAAGGACATTGAAAGCATTACTAACCATGATGTAAAAGCGGTAGAATACTTTATTAAAGAAGAATTTGATAAATTAGGATTACAAGAATTTAAAGAGTTTATCCATTTCGGATTAACTTCACAAGACATCAACAATACTGCGGTACCTTATTCTATAAAAGAAGCTATAAACAAAGTTTACTTACCTCAATTAAATGAAATTATTGCTTTATTAAAAGATAGAGCTCAGCAGTGGAAAGCAATTCCATTGTTAGCCCGTACGCACGGACAAGCTGCTTCACCTACAAGAATGGGAAAAGAAATTCAAGTATTTATTGAGCGTATTGAAAAGCAACTACTTCTTTTAGAAACAATTCCTTTTAGTGCAAAGTTTGGTGGAGCAACAGGTAACTTTAATGCACATCATGTTGCTTTTCCTGAAATTGATTGGGTGAGTTTTTCTAACAACTTTACAGCTGATGCTTTAGGTTTGGAAAGACAACAAACTACTACACAAATTGAGCATTACGATAATTTGGCAGCACTCATGGATAATATCAGTAGAATCAATACTATCTTAATTGATTTCTCTAGAGATATCTGGACTTATGTTTCTATGGATTATTTCAAACAAAAAATAAAAAAAGGAGAAGTAGGTTCATCAGCAATGCCACACAAAGTAAATCCTATTGATTTTGAGAATGCAGAAGGTAACTTAGGAATGGGGAATGCAATTTTTTCATTCTTATCAAGCAAACTTCCTATCTCTCGCTTACAAAGAGACTTAACTGACAGTACCGTTTTAAGAAACATTGGCGTTCCTTTTGCACATACGCTTATCGCTTTCGCATCATTAAACAAAGGAATAAATAAGTTAATTATTAATGAGGAAAACATTGCTGCTGACTTAGAGAAAAATTGGGCAGTAGTAGCAGAAGCAATTCAAACAATATTAAGAAGAGAGGGTTATCCGAATCCTTATGAAGCACTTAAGGAATTAACAAGAACTAACTCAGTAATTAATGCCGAAAGCATTGCTTCATTCATTGACACTTTAACTGTTAATGATACTATTAAAACTGAATTGAAAGCAATTACGCCTAGTAACTATACAGGGATATAAATATAACCCTGAACTTAATTCAGAAATTTAAACAATAAAAAAGCTGAGCAAATACTCAGCTTTTATTTTTTTAGAAACTTAGTTTATTCTTTGCCAAATAATCTTCCCAATTCCACATAAAGTGTGTTAAGAGATTCTTAAGCTCATTGTAAAATATAGGATTTGGCTTATTCTTTCTCTTAAACAAATCCCCTTGAAATTCGTTAATATTATATTTTTCAAAAATACCAAACGCCATAGCGCTAATAGGACATTCGTTTTCAACTAATAATTCATTGAAATAGTTTTCATAATCCAAGAAGCGCTCAATTGATAAATGTTGTTCACTTTCAGCCAATTCTTTATGCATTTCATCCAAAATATATCCTCTTAAGCTAGCTGAATCCTTTTCCTCAAAAAAGGTATCTAAATTTTGCATATTTCCTAAAAACACAATATTTCTAAACCAATCAATATCAAGATCAGTAAGATTTGGATTTTCTTCTAAATTATTGTTATTGTTAATAAAATCCTTTATTTCAACAAAACCAACTTCAATTACATTGTTAAGTAAATTCACATAAATAGTAGCAGCCAGCTTAGCCTTTACTTTTTTCTTTTTTGATAATAATCCTAAAAACTTTATCATATAAATTATAGATTAAAATGTGACTTTGCTTCTTCCATTATTTGTTTTCCAATTGCAAAACAGGCTGTAGCAGCTGGTGAAGGAGCATTCAACACATGTATATTTTTTTTATTTTTAATTATTTTAAAGTCATCAATTACCTCTCCGTCACGACCTAAAGCCATTGCTCTCACCCCACATCTGCCTTCTACAATATCCTCCATTCTTAGTGTCGGCATCATCTTTTGTAATTCCTTCAAAAATAAAGATTTTGAGAACGCCCTTTTATACTCATTGAGTCCAAATTTCCAATGATTTATGAACAATCGCCAAGTACCCACAAAACCAAGGGCTTGGACAGTATCTATAAAGTTAAAATCTGTCTTATTATAACCTTCTCTTTTAAAGGTAAACACAGCATTAGGCCCACATTCAATATCACCATTCGTCATTCTTGTAAAATGAACTCCTAAAAAGGGGAATTCCGGATTAGGCACAGGATAAACTAAATTGTTGATTTTGGATTTAGCGTGATCAGCTAATTCATAATAATCTCCTCTAAAACCTACAATCTGCATATCTAACTTTACATTATCTTTTACTGCTAACCTATCAGCAAACAAGCCACCACAAAAAATAATATGCTTAGCATTAAACTCTCCTTTTGTTGTACTGATATTAGCACCATTATAATCCAATACTTTACAATCAGTCATAACTTTACTATTCGGGTTTTTAGTCAATAAAAGCTCAGATAACTTATTGGTTATTCCTTTATAATCTATGATGCCCGCTTCAGGAACCCAAAGTGCTTTTAATCCTTCAATATTAGGTTCTATCTTCTTGAATTCTTCAGGATTTAACAATTCCAATCCTAACAAACCATTCTTTTCTCCATTCTCTTTTAAGTCTTCCAATCGTTTAGCTTCAAGAGAGTTTATAGCCACAACTAATTTACCACACACTTCATATTTAATATTATGTTCTTTAGAAAATAAAACTAAATCTTTCCTGCCATCAACACAATTCTTAGCCTTTAAGGAACCATTCTTGTAATATAAGCCTGAATGAATTACCCCTGAATTTCTACCTGTTTGATGAAAAGCCAATTCTTTTTCTTTTTCAAAAACTACAATATTAAGTGTCGAGAATTCTCTTTGTATTTGATAAGCAGTAGCCAAGCCCACAATTCCACCTCCTACTATGGCTATATCAAATTGATTATTTTGAATATTGATAAACTATTTTTTAAGTGTAAAAACTCTAGAAATATTAAAACCAAAATAAATATCTCCATTAGACCATTCCCCATTAGTTTCATGTATAAAAGCACGCTCAAA
>CATEYX010000136.1 GCA_949511925.1 Cryomorphaceae bacterium
AGTTTCACTGAGTTTTCCTATCAATTGGTACAAGGGTATGACTTTTACTGGCTTTGGAAAAACAAAAATTGTAAAGTTCAATTAGGAGGGTCGGACCAGTGGGGAAATATAGTAACAGGTACAGAACTCATAAGAAGAAAAGGAGAAGGAAAAGCATTTGCTGTAACTACTCCGCTAATTAAAAAAGCAGATGGAGGAAAGTTTGGGAAAACTGAATCTGGAAATATTTGGCTAGATAAAACAAAAACTTCTCCTTACAATTTTTACCAATTTTGGCTCAACTCATCAGATGAAGATGCTAAAAATTTCATTAAGATTTTTACTTTAAAAAGCCAAGAAGAAATAAAGCAACTGACTACTGAGCATGAACAGGCACCTCATTTAAGAGTTTTACAAAACGCTATTGCAAATGAAGTAACAACAAGAGTTCATTCTGCTGAGGATTTGGATATGGCAATCAAAGCATCCAGTATTTTATTTGGAAAATCAACTGCTGATGATTTAAAAAGCTTGGATGAAGAAACTTTCCTTTCTGTATTTGAAGGCGTACCACAATATGAAATAAGTAAAACTGATCTATCCTTAGATATTTTGAATATAGTTGCTGAAAAAACCCAGATTTTTGTAAGTAAAGGAGAGGCAAGAAGAATGATAAAATCAAATGCCGTAAGTATTAATAAGGAAAAAATTACTGAAGACATTCAACTTACAGTAAAAGACTTATTAAACGGAAAGTACATACTTGTACAGAAAGGAAAGAAGAATTACTTTTTGATTATTATTGCTTAGCCATTTTCAAAGCCTTTGCAAATTCACTGTTTTTTTGGCTTCCGAACATAATATTTGTTCCGTTATTTAAGAAAATCTTTACTCCTTTATTTCCGCTTACATTGTAAGCTTTCCCTTTAAATCCGTATTTAATTCCCCAACCTCCATATTCTTTTAAAGGAGAATATTCCAAAGCTTTAAATTTATCAATGTCTTCTAACTTAATGATATGAGATTTAAAGTGGAAAGGGAAAAACTGAAAGTGTAAGCCTTCAGCACTTACTTTTAACCTTAGCTCAAATAAGTAAAACAAAAAAGGAATAGCAAAACCGATTAGTATATAATTAATATTAATTGCATTTTCATCAAATGGGCCAAACGAAATAATAGGAAATGACAATAAAACAACCCATAACCACCATTGTGTAAATTTCTGATTTTCTTCAAATAAGTATTTCATTACTTTATTAGTTTTAATGCTTTAATAATACTCGTTGTTGGCAATTGGCAAGCCTTATTTTCACATACATAAATTATAGTGCTGCCTTGAACATATTTCTCTTGTAAAAGCTCCATATTACTTTCCTTAATACTTCCTAATATTAATTTGTTTGGGTGGTACTCTTCATTGAATTCCAATGCTTTTTTATGAGCATCCTTTCCCACTATTGCTACTTCAAAATAAGGCGCAATTTCTTTCAGCATTAAGCTCGCATAGTTAGCATAACCAGAAGCATATTTCTCCATATCAGGCTTTACATTATTTGCCATAATAATGGCTTTTAACTTGTATTCCCCTTTATCCAAAAGTGTACCCAAATCGTACAATACATTTGCCATTACTGAATTAGATGCAGGAATTACATTATCATTAATCTCCATTTTTCTAGCTACCAATTCAGGATCTAACTTGGAAGTGAAATAAAACATCCCAGAATTTTTATCATAAAAATATTCTAGGGAATAGTTTACTAATTGCTCTGCTCTAATGAGCCAAATCTCATCAAAAGTAGCTTCATACAAACTAATAAATGCAGAACTCACAATTGCATAATCCTCCAAATACGCATTTATAGTGGATCGACCATCTTTATAAGAATGCCATAATTTACCATCTGCTTGCATTTGAGTATCTGCAATAAAATTGGCATTTTTTAAAGCCACCTCCAAATGCTTTTTTTCGCCAAAAGTCATATAAGCATCTACATATCCTTTTAACATCAAGCCATTCCAAGAAGTTAAGGATTTATCATCTAATCCTGGGCGAATTCTTTTATCTCTCTCTCTCATCAAAATCTCCTTCCAAGTAACAATCTTTCTTTCTAATGCTGAAATTGAAATTTTATATTTTTTGGCAATTTCATTCTTAGTCTTCTTTCTAAGCAAAATATAATTCCCATGTTCCCAAAGTCCTTTACTATTTACATTATAATAATCCTTAAAAATATCAAAATCCTCACGGATAAATAATTTTAATTCTGTTTCATTCCAGACATAAAACTTACCTTCCTCTCCTTCACTATCAGCATCAAGAGCCGAATAAAAAGCTCCATTTTCAGCTGTCAATTCTCTTTCTATAAATTCTAAACTTTCAAAAACTACTTCCTTGTATAG
>CATEYX010000137.1 GCA_949511925.1 Cryomorphaceae bacterium
TCAAATCCTGTAGCCGATCTTTGTGGATTGCCATAAACTGCTGAACTAACAAGAGATTGTATTTCTACTAAAATTGGACGAGCTCCCTCAATAGTAGCTGCAATTCCGACACCACTTGTAGCCTCATCTCTTTCTGATATTAGTATTTCAGACGGATTATTTACTTCTCTTAATCCATTTTGATTCATTTCATAAACTCCTAGTTCAGAAGCTGAACCAAATCTGTTTTTAATAGTTCTTAAAATTCGGTAAACATGATTTCTATCTCCTTCAAATTGCAGAACAGTATCAACCATATGCTCTAATATTTTTGGTCCTGCAATTGCGCCATCTTTATTAATATGACCGATTAAGAAAACGGCCGTACCTGTTTCTTTGGCGTATTTTATAAGTTCTGCTGTACATTCTCTTATTTGAGAAACGCTTCCAGGTGAGGAATCAATATGAGCTGTATGTAGGGTTTGTATAGAATCAATTACTAATATATCAGGTTGTAATTTTTCAATTTGTTTAAAGATGTTTTGTGTAGAAGTTTCAGTAAGTATATAGCAATGCTCTGAATTCTTATTAATCCGTTCAGCACGCATTTTAATTTGCTTCTGACTTTCTTCCCCTGAAACATAAAGTATTTTTTTACTTTTTGAACTCAGAGCAAATTGCAATAATAAAGTTGATTTTCCTATCCCAGGATCTCCACCTAAAAGAACGAGAGAGCCAGGCACAATCCCGCCACCCAATACTCTGTTAAGTTCCTTATCCTTAGTTACTATTCGTTTTTCATTGCTGTAGTCAATTTCACTAACTAGGTTGGGGGTGTTGATTTTATTGCTTTTGTAACCTCCTGTTGATTCACTTTCTTTAACAAGTAATTCTTCAACAAAAGTATTCCATTCGTTACACTGTGGGCATTTTCCTAACCATTTTGGAGATTGTGTCCCGCAACTTTGACAAAAAAAAGCAGATTGAATTTTCTTTTTTGCCATTAAGAATTTTTGATTTTATCAATGATAATAGTACTTGAAAACCCATCTACAAAAGGAACAAGTTCTACTTTTCCACCATTTTCCTGAACAATTTCATGCCCTACAATAGTTTCCATTTCATAATCACCCCCTTTTGCTAATACATCAGGAAGCAAAGCGCTAATAAGTTTTAAAGGCGTGTCTTCAGAAAACAAAACAATTGCATCAACAAAGCTAAGTGCCGCTAATAAAATAGCCCTTGATTGCTCATCAATTACTGGGCGATCTTTCCCTTTTAGTTTTTGTATTGATTGGTCAGAGTTTAGTCCAATAACTAGTTTATCTCCTAAGTCGGCAGTACGTGCCAATACTTCTATGTGTCCTCTATGGATAATATCAAAACAGCCATTGGTAAAGACTATTTTTTTACCAGCCATTTTCCATTGTTCTACTTGATTCGTTAAGGCATCAAGATTGTATACTTTACTATTTAAAGTCTTAAGATGTGACATTGCTTTTCTTTTTAGATAAAAATAAAAAAAGCAAACCTAATGAGCCCATAATAATGGCAACAAAGGTTTGTGCCGTATGTACAATGAATGGAAATAACATGGCAGGATTATAATCATTGTAAGGCTTTATGCTTAGCACTCCATCAGGAACTTGCAAAGCAACTAACCCAATCATCACCATTAAATGGTATGACCCTATCCCCCCTGGTGCAGGAATCACCATCCCTATCCCCCCCAATACAAGTAGAAACAAACCATCTGAGATGCCTAAATGAGAAGTTTCTGGTATAGCTTGAAAACAAATATAAGTCATCAAAAAATACATAATCCAGATACTAAAAGTGTGAAACCAAAATGAAGTTTTATTTTTCATCTTTTTAATGCTTTTAAAACCTTCTTTTAATCCAATAATAAATTCGCTAACTTTTTGATAAAATGGTAATTTCTTAATTCTGTTTTTTAGAAGGTATATTATTATCGCTACTAGAATGATAAATAGAATTATAAGAAATTTTGAATTTGACGATTCAATACTTTCTAAATTTTGATATTCGTTAATAGATCTAATTACTTCACTTGACTTTAAAAGTGCGGCTAAAACCACAAAAATAACAAGAGCAGCAAAATCAATAACTCTTTCAATAAGTATAGTGCCAAAGAGTTTGTCTACTGGAATGTTATCTGATTTTTTGAGTGATGTACATCTAGAAATTTCTCCGGCTCGTGGTATAAATAGATTGGTAAAATAACCTACAGATACAGCGGATATAGAATTTATTTTAGAAGTTTTATAGCCTAAAGCATCAATAAGTACTATCCATCTTAATCCTCTATTTACATAAGCCCAAGCACCAAAAATCATGGATAAAATAATGTAAATATAATCTACCTTTAATAAATCTCTTTTTAGGCTTTCAGAGTTTTTACCAAAGAAGTAATAAATAATAAACACCATGAATGCAAATGAAAATAGTATTTTAACTAAGTTAAGAATTTTATTTTTATTACTCTTAGAGTTGTTCATGGCTGTAAAACTATAAAATTATATTATCAATTAGACGAACTCCAGAATGATAAGCAGAAATGCTCACTGCATTTTTATTTTCTTCTTCCCATTCCTTAATCGGGAGCATAGTTTTAAGAGCTACAAATTCAGCATATTCGAGTGTAAAGTTTTTTTGTTTTAGAAATTGCTGTTGTATGTGAAATTTCAGTTTATCTACTCCTTGTTCCTTATTTTTTTGGCAGTAGTTAAGACAATTATAAATAAAACTAGCCTCTTTTTTTGCGCTTTCTGAAAGAAGTTTGTTGCGTGAACTTTTTGCTAAACCACTTTCTTCTCTTACTGTTGCAACTCCTTCAATCAAAATAGGAGATTGCATTTGCTTTACTAAAGCTTTAACAATATATAATTGCTGCAAATCTTTTTGTCCAAAAAAAGCGATTGTTGGCTTTATGATATTAAATAATTTCTCTATTACGGTAGCCATTCCATTAAAATGCCCTGGTCGAAACTCCCCTTCCATTCTAGTTGCTAAAGATCCGAAATCATATGTTTTTGCTGTTTCCCCTTTAGCGTATATATCATTAACGGGGGGATTATAAACGATATCACATTTTACTTTTTCTAACATTTCCAAATCAATAGTGAAGGTGTTAGGGTAGTTGGCTAGATCATTAGGATTATTGAATTGTGTAGGATTTACAAAAATACTACAAATACTAATGTCACATTTTAGATTTGATTGTTCGATTAAATGCAAATGCCCATGATGTAAAGCGCCCATTGTGGGTACAAAACCTATTGTTTTTTCGTTTCCAAAAGCAGATAAATGCTTTTGTAATTCTTTTTTTGATTTGAAAATAAACATCTATCAGTAGTAAAA
>CATEYX010000138.1 GCA_949511925.1 Cryomorphaceae bacterium
AATTGTAAAATTTCCTGCTTGATTAGTAAAGAAATGCAATTTCCCATCCGAATCTCCTAAAAGCATATCTTTATCTCCATCTGAATCCAAATCTCCAAAAGTTGGACTTATGTTTAGGGCAGGAATATTTAAGTTAAGATTTAAATTTACAGTTGAAATCCCTTGCCAATCCCTATCAATTAATTCATATTTAGGGATATCCTTTGTGCCCGTATTTTCAAAAAGAGCTAAAGAAGATATAGGGTCGTTATTAGCAACATGGTAGCCGTAATTCCCAACTACTAAATCCAATAAACTATCATTATTATAATCATAAAAACTAGGAAACGCTGATTTTCCTAAATCAACCATGTCGCTTTGCAAAAAGTTAGTTTGTACAAAGTTAAAATCAGGATTATTTGTTTGCCCTGAATTGCTATACAGCCAACAGCTTTCAAAATTTTCAGAATTATTCTGGCTATTAGTTGTTACGATTAAATCCTTAACACCATCATTAGTAACGTCTAGGTAATAACTTGCAGGATAAACATGCATATCTGCTGCAATTGTGTTACTATTGTTTTGTGGGAAAACAGAATCGACACTGATCATAAGTGCATTTTGATTATCACCTCCATTAATTAATAAATTTAGGTTATTATAACTTACATCTCCTAAAACTAAATCCATGTCATTGTCATTGTCAATATCTATAGCTAACAAAGTAGAGCCAGCATGTTTTTGCTTTGAGTTTGCAGTATTTGGGTTAACAATGGGTGGGCATTGACAATTAGGACAATTCAAAATATAGGAATTTAACCCTTCATAAAATAATCCCCAACAACTTTCAGAAAATTCAAAAGCAACCGTATCGCAATTGCCCGTAAGTTCCATAGACATGTTTTTATGGTATTCAATAAATCCTCCAATAATAGAAAAAGTAAGGATGTCCAAATCCCCATCATAATCAATGTCAGCAATTGCAGGAATGTCAACTGGGCTTATATAAATGTTAAGGTTGTTTAATCCGTAATCAGAGAGTACCAGTCCAGTGACTAAGCTAAAACTTAAACTTGTGCCTGATGTGTTTTCGTAAATTGCCATTCCTCCAGAAGAGTAAGTATAGATGTCATTTTTACCATCACAGTTGTAATCAGCAAGTAGCATCCAGTCATGTGCTTTTGGGAAACTACTTCTGTATTTTGGAGCGTAAATATAATTTCCGTTATCATTAATAAAAGGGCTTATTTTATTTCCTGATTTATCAAAAACAACTAAGTCCATAGTACCATCTAAATTTAAATCAATCTCAGAAAACTGCCCAGCATTAATTCCTCCTGAAAAAGCAGAACTAAAAGCGATTCCATTTTCAGATATAGTAAGGCTTGTATCTCTGTTTAAAATCATTTGTGAGAATGAGGAAGTGAAACAGAAAATAAAAAATAAAAGAAGAAGATGTTTTAAAGTCATGACGGATATTTTTTACAAAAAAACGCAATATTTTTTGAATAGCATAGCCTGATGAATTATTATCTTATTTGTTCAGCTTAAAGTTTCCTATATAGTAGTGGGATTATTTGCTTTGAAAGTTTATATTTGCCGTCCTTAAAAACAAGATAAAAATAAAGATTATGCAAAACAGAAATGTTATAAAAATTTTCGCAATCATATTCGCAATAGTTTGTTTATATCAACTATCGTTTACTTGGGTTGCTAATGGAGTTGAAGATGATGCAGTAGCTTATGCTGCTGATTTTAATGAAGATGAAAGAGAAGTAAAGGAAAAATTCTACTTGGACTCAATAAATAGTGAAGAAGTTTACGATATCGGATTGACTTCCTACACTTATGCTGAATGTCAGCAAAGAGAGATTAATTTAGGGCTTGACCTTAAAGGAGGTATGAATGTTACCTTAGAGGTTATGGTTGTTGATGTGGTAAAAGCACTTTCTAATCAGAATAAAGATGAAACTTTTAATGCAGCAATTGCAAACACTTTAAAAGCACAAGAAGATAGTCAAGATGATTTTGTTACTATATTCGGAAGGGAGTATGAAAAATTAGCGCCAGCTGCAAATACGGGTTTATCTGCTCTTTTTTCTACACCTGATTTAAGAGATAAGGTACAGTTTTCTTCAACTAACCTAGAGGTTATTGAAGTATTGAAATT
>CATEYX010000139.1 GCA_949511925.1 Cryomorphaceae bacterium
ATGGCAAAAGCCTTATTGGAAAACGGCTTTCATGTAATTTGTGAAAAGCCAATGACTACAACCTACGAAGAGGCAAAAATACTGTATGCAACTTTACAAAAAGCAAAAACAGTTTTCGCGGTAACATACACGTATACTGGCTATCCGATGGTGCGTCAAATGCGAGAAATGATTTTAAATGGAGAAATAGGAAAAGTTCAAAAAATAGATGCTCAGTATTATCAAGGATGGATCAATCCAATAATTCATAACAAAGAACAACGTGCGGCTACATGGCGCTTAAATCCAGAAAAATCTGGAATTAGCTGTTGTATTGGCGATATTGGCACCCATTCTTTTAATATGTTAGAATATATTTCTGGAGTAAAGATTGAAACTATTTTAGCCGACTTAAACCATGTCTATAATGACAACCCAATGGATGTAGATGGTACTATATTATTGCGAGCGTCTAACAATGTTAAAGGTGTTATTTGTGCCAGTCAGATAGCCACTGGTGAAGAAAATAGTTTTGTTGTAAAAGTCTATGGTGAAAAAGCAGGCTTGAAATGGGAACAGGAAAATCCGAATTACTTATATTTAATGGAAGACGGAAAACCACTACAAGTTTTAAAACCAGGGCATGCATACAATAGCAAACTGTCTCTTGATGGAACAAAATTACCACCAGGACACCCAGAAGGTATTTTTGATTCTATGGGGAATATTTACAAAGGTATTGCAAAAGCAATCAACAAAGAACCATACAATGCTGGAGAATTTCCAACTATAATAGACGGAATTAGAGGAATGGATTTTATAGAAAAAGCCGTAGCATCTCATAAAAATGGAAATGTTTGGGTTACTATTGATGAAAATTACTCAAATCTAAATTATTAATTTCCCACAATCTAAATATCCAAGAAACTAACACTCTATATAATGAAAAAAATAAAAGGACCTGCAGTATTTCTAGCGCAATTTATGGATGAAGTTGCACCTTTTAATACCTTAGACGGTTTGTGCAAATGGGCAAGTAATCTCGGTTATAAAGGCATACAAATTCCTACTTTAGATAAAAGTATCATCGACATAGATATTGCTGCAAACAGCCAATCGTATTGCGATGAATTTAAAGGAAGAATAAATGCTTACGGCTTAGAAATCACAGAACTTTCTACGCATATACAAGGACAATTAGTTGCCGTACACCCAGCACATGACATTATGTTTGATGTTTTTGTACCGACAGAATTAAAAGGAAAACCAAAACAAAGAACCGCTTGGGCAGTAGATCAAATGCAAAAAGCGGGCATTGTTAGTAGACGATTGGTTTTAAATACACACGCTACATTTTCGGGTTCTTTACTTTGGCCAGTAATGCATCCGTGGCCACAGCAACCAAAAGGATTGGTGGAAATGGGTTTTAAAGAATTGGCAGACAGATGGCTGCCTATTCTAAATACTTTTGATGAAAATGGGGTGGATGTTTGCTACGAAGTACATCCCGTAGAAGACATTCATGATGGTGATACTTTTGAGCGTTTTTTAGAAGCTACTGGCAATCATAAACGTGTAAATATTTTATACGATCCTTCGCACTTTGTGCTGCAACAATTAGACTACATAAAATACATAGATCATTATCATCAATTTATAAAAGCATTTCATGTAAAGGATGCAGAATTTAATCCTACAGGTAAAAAAGGAATGTTTGGGGGTTATAACGATTGGAAAAACCGTGCAGGACGCTATCGTTCTCCTGGAGATGGCCAAGTAGATTTTAAAAACGTGTTCTCTAAATTAACCGAATATGGCTGTGATGTTTGGGCTGTCTTAGAATGGGAATGTGTTGTTAAAAGTCCGGAGCAAGGCGCAAGAGAAGGTGTAGATTTTATAAATAGACATATCATAGAAACCACTACAAAAAAATTTGATGATTTTGCCGGAGGTGCAGATACAAATAAAAAGGAATTGAGAAGAATTTTAGGAATCTAGATTAAATTACGAATTATTAATTACTAATACTTGTGATCATAACAACTTAAAAATAAAAACATGAAAAATACAATGCTCATTTTTTGCCTATGCATATGTTTATTTGCTTGTCAAAAAAATACAAAACAAAATAAAATAGCAATTGTTGAAGAGCTACTAGAAGAACCTACAAATCCAGCCGCAACAGAAATTTGGGAACCAAAACCACCCATTGTCTCAGTGGACGGTGCAAACAAAATTCCTTCGGATGCCATTGTACTTTTTGATGGTACTAATTTTAATGAATGGACTTCGTCCATAGATTCTACCGCTGTAAATTGGATTTTAAACAGCGATAAAAGTATGACTGTTAAAAATAAAACCGGCGATATACAAACCAAAAAGAATTTTGGCTCTGTGCAGCTTCATATTGAATGGTGTTCGTCTAAAGAAATAAGAGCAAATGGACAAAATAGAAGCAATAGCGGTGTTTTCTTACAGAATAGATACGAAGTACAGATTTTAGATAACAATAACAATGATACTTATGTAAACGGACAAGTAGGATCTATTTATAAGCAAGCTATTCCTTTAGCAAAAGCATCTTCAAAAACTGGAAATTGGAATTCTTACGATATTATTTATCATACACCAAATTTTGATATGAAAGGAAATGTTTCAAAACAAGCCACTATTACCCTATTACACAATGGTGTTTTAATTCAAGATCATGTGACTATAAAAGGAACTACAGAATATATCGGTTGGCCTAAAAATAACACGCACGGAAAAGCGCCTATAAAATTGCAAGATCACGGAGATAATAGTGGTGTAAGTTATCGGAATATTTGGATAAGAGAACTTTAATAAAGATGTCAATATAATAAAAAGTTGAAAGTAGTTATTTGGTAGATTCTCTAGAGATAACTGTTGTTGGAATTACAACCGTCTTAGAAGGCTCTTTAATATTATTTTTTTTATTTTGAATTTCTTGATACAATAACTTAAAAGCTGCTTTTCCAATTTCAAGTCCTGGCTGATCTACTGTAGATAAATGGGGTGTAGTAATTTGAGACATGAACCAGTTACTAAAACCGATTACAGAAACTTGTTCCGGAACGGCTACATTATGTTCTTTTAAAGCCTCCAATGCTCCTATAGCCATTAAATCTGTAACAGCAAAAATACCGTCTACCTCTTTATGAAGCTCACAAATTTTATTACCAGCTATTTTTCCTGCGCTAAAAGAAAAGTCTCGCCCTTCAAAGTCTATCGATTTATCATAGACCATCCCGTTTTCTAAAAGTGCTTTTTTAAAGCCTTTATGTCTGTCTATGGTTCCTTGAGATTTTAACTGGTTTCTAATAATTGCAATTTTCTTACAACCAATATCTATTAAGTGTTGCGTAGCCATTTGCGCTGCCTTTACATCGTCTATTACCACTTTATTACAATCTATAAGCTTAGATGTTCTGTCAAACAATACAAAAGGAACACCCTGATTAATAACATCTTTAACATGATTGAAATGAATTGTATTGTCTGCAAGTGATAATAGAATACCATCTACATTTTTATCTAATAACAATTTCAGTTGTTTTACCTCACCTTTATAATCATCATTAGATTGCACAACAATTACA
>CATEYX010000140.1 GCA_949511925.1 Cryomorphaceae bacterium
AGTTAATTCCATTGTCTTCCAACTCTTTTAAAACAGGAATATAGATATCTTTAGTAGTTGGAATTTTCACTCCAGTTGAATTTATCTTACCATTTAAAATTAATTTAGCTGCAATAGCTACGGGCAAACCTACTGTTTTTGCCATAGAGGTATATCTAGGGTCATCTCCAAAAACAAGCAAAGAAGAATTTAGTTTCTTTTGATTTCCATCTTGCACATACTCAAACTGATGCTGCATTACTATCATATCTTTATCTTCAGTATCTAACGTCCATTTTTCTTCACAAATTTTTTGTAAAATCTGAGCTGGAGAAGCATCTTTTATACCCACAATAGTATTTTCAAAAACACCTAACCATTCTATTTTTCTAAATTCCTCAGAGTCATGAGATAGATTTAAATAACTACAAAACTTTTGCTCAACAGAAAGTTCGTTATTGTAAGGGAAAAATAAATTAATAAATGATCTATATGTTAAATTTTCTGAATTTTCAACTTTATAAGTATCATCTGTCATCCCTAACTGCACAAACATATTCCAAGCTTTGCAATATCCTTTTCTCCTAAGCGTACCTCTAAAAAGCGTTGGGATATCGTCTAATCCATAAGCAGACCTATACCCTAATGAATCTCTGTTTGCATAACCTTCAAATTCTCCTGCATCCAACACTTCCATTACTTCTGTACGCTCAAAAAGTTTGGTGTAAGGTATGTATTTATATTTTCCTTGTTTAATGTATTGTGCAGTACCTTGTCCTGCTAATACTACATTTCTAGGATTCCAAGTAAATTTATAATTCCAAGGATTGGTATCATAATCAGGATGTACAAGACCACCACAAAAGGATTTGAAAGAAGTCAGTTCCCCTCCATTTTCTTTAATCTCATCAATTACTTGCATAGCGGACATATGATCAATTCCAGGATCTAAACCAATTTCATTTAACAAAATTACACCTGCTTGTTTTGCCATTTCATCTAAATCAGCAATCTCTGGAGAAACATAAGATGCTGTAACTAAGTTTTTACCTAAAGAAATACAATCCTTAGCCACAGTAATGTGCAAGCTTGCTGGCAACATAGATATTACAATATCAGCATTTTCTATCTCATTTTTTCTTTGTATTTCATCCGTTACATTAAAGAAAATTGCTTTTCCATTTTCATGATTAGCAACTGCTGCTTCTGCTAGTTCAATTGAAAAATCAGCAACTGTAACTTGCCAGTTATTAGCTGTTGAATTATCCAATAAATACTTAATTAATGTCACTGCTGACCTTCCTGCTCCTATTACTAATATCTTTTTCATTTGCTTTTGTAAATTCAGGTGCTAAAGTATTATTTTTGCTCCAATAAAGGAAATAAAATGACAACAGAAAAATCAATAAAAATAGCAATCCTATTTTGCCTAAGTGCAGTAATATTAGGAGCTTTTGGTGCTCACGCTTTTAGAGAGGTACTTAGTGAAAGTCAAATCAGCTCATTTCAAACAGGAGTTAGATATCAATTTTTTCATGGATTAGCTATTTTAATTATTTCCTTAAATATGAATTATTTCACTGACAGGTTAAGCAGTATAATTAAAATAATGTCTGCAGGCATTATTCTATTTTCATTTTCTATTTACTTATTAAACATCCAGGATTTAATCGGATTTTCAATGTCTTATCTAGGACCAATAACCCCTATTGGAGGCCTATTATTAATTACTTCATGGATAGGGTTATTTTTTAACATTAAAAAATAAGCATAATATTACTGTATAAGCGATTAATATTTAACTTTGGCCCCCATAAAACAAAACAAAAAATATTATGACCGAAACAGGCAAGCGAGCAATTAATGCTACCATCTCTGATTTAGGAATTAAAAACGCAACTGCACACTGGAACTTATCAGCTAAAGAATTGGCTAATATTGCAGTTGAAAAAGGACAAGCAACCTTAACCTCAAGCGGGGCAATCAATATCAATACAGGAGAATTCACTGGCCGTTCACCAATGGATCGTTTTATTGTGAGAGATGCTATTACTGAAGAATCTGTTTGGTGGGGAAATGTTAATTTATCCTTTGATGAAAACAAATTTGACGCACTACACCAAAAAGTATTGAACTACTTAAGCGAAAAAGAACTTTATGTAAGAGATGTTTATGCTTGTGCTGAAGAAAAATACAAAATGAATATCCGTGTAGTTAATGAACATGCTTGGAGCAATATGTTTGCTTACAACATGTTCCTACGCCCTACTGACAGTGAAATAGAAAGTTTTGATGCAGAATGGACTATCCTAAATGCCCCAGGATTTATGGCAGATGCTGATGTTGACGGAACCCGTCAGCATAATTTTGCGATATTAAATTTTACAAAAAAGGTTATTCTTATTGGTGGTACTGGTTATACTGGTGAAATCAAAAAAGGAATATTCTCAGCTTTAAACTTTATATTACCTCACCAAAAAAATGTACTTCCAATGCACTGTAGTGCAAATACTGGAAAAGAAGGTGATACAGCTATTTTCTTTGGACTATCAGGAACAGGGAAAACTACCCTTTCAGCTGACCCAAATAGAAACCTAATTGGTGATGATGAGCACGGTTGGAATGGCGATACTGTTTTCAACTTTGAAGGCGGTTGTTATGCCAAATGTATTGACCTTTCTGCTGAGAAAGAACCCGATATATTTGCAGCCATAAAACCAGGAGCCCTTTTAGAAAACATCTCCTTTTTTGAAGGAACAAATGAGCCAAACTATGAAGATGGATCAATTACTCAAAACACAAGAGTAAGTTATCCAATTGATCATATTGAAAATATTGCAAAACCATCACTTGGAAAGAATCCGAAAAATATATTTTTTCTTACAGCTGATGCATTTGGAGTTTTACCTCCTGTATCCAAATTAACTACAGGACAGGCTATGTACCATTTTATTTCAGGCTATACTGCAAAGGTTGCTGGAACTGAAGCTGGTGTTACTGAACCACAAACTACATTCTCTGCTTGTTTTGGGGCACCATTCATGCCTTTACACCCAACAAAATATGCTGAAATGTTAGGAAATAAAATGCAAGAAAATAATGTAAACGTTTGGCTGATAAACACGGGTTGGTCAGGTGGAGTTTATGGCGTTGGAGAACGTATTTCTTTAAAATACACAAGAGCAATGATTACAGCCATACTAAATGGTGAGTTGGAAACAGCTGAATACACTACACATGAGGTATTCGGATTAAAGATGCCAACTGCTTGTCCTAATGTACCATCTGAGATATTGAGCCCAAAAAACACCTGGGCTGATAAGAACGCTTATGATGCAAAAGCCAATGAACTGGCTAATGCTTTTAATAAAAACTTTGCTCAGTTTGCTGATAATGCAAATGCTGAAATTTTAGATGCCGCACCAAAAGCAACAATGAAGCATTAGATTTATTATCTATTAATTAGATTATAGAACAAGCCGAGCAAATGCTCGGCTTTTTTTATATTTTTGAAAAATGCAACTATTCTATTTAGAAAATCCTAAAAATGAAATAATACTGAGTGCTGAAGAAAGTAAGCACGCTACTAAAGTACTTAGAAAAAAGGAAGGTGATATTTTAAATTTTACGGATGGGAAAGGCGATTTTTATAAAGCAGAAATTACAGTTGCTGACTCAAGAAAGTGCCGACTGAAAGTAGTAAGTACCGAGCAAAAAGAAAAACAACACAACTACCATTTGCACATTGCCATTGCCCCAACTAAAAACATGGATAGGTTTGAATGGTTTTTAGAAAAAGCTACTGAAATTGGTATTGATGAGATAACACCTATTATTTGCAGCCGTTCCGAAAGGAAAGTAATAAAAACTGAAAGATGTAATCGGATTTTACTTTCAGCCATGAAGCAATCCTTAAAATTTCATGTACCAAAACTAAATGAAGCAATTAGTTTAAATGATTTTATAAAACAGGATTATAAAGGCACTAAGTATATTGCCCATTGTGAGGATGGTGAAAAAAAGGAATTAAAAACAGTAAATAAAACAGAAAAAACCTTAATTCTGATTGGGCCTGAGGGAGATTTCACCCAAAAAGAAATTGACTTGGTTTTACAAAATAAATTTAAAGAAGTAAGTTTGGGCACAAGTAGATTACGAACAGAAACAGCAGGAATTGTAGCTGCACACACAATAAATATTAAATAACAATGAACAGAATATTATTTCTATTTTTTTGCTTTATTTCTATAGCCTCATTTGGGCAAAATACTTACCAAATAGCTATATTAAAATACAATGGTGGTGGCGATTGGTATGCAAACCCCACCGCCCTACCAAACCTAATTGCATTTAGCAATGAAAATATTGGAACAAACATCAAAAAAGAACCTGCAACGGTAGAAGTAGGTAGTAGTGATATATTCAACTATCCTTTCCTGCATATGACAGGGCATGGAAATGTAGTTTTTAATGCTAGTGAAAGGGAGAATTTACGCAACTATCTATTAGCTGGTGGTTTCTTACATATTGATGATAATTACGGAATGGATCCTTTTGTGCGTACAGAAATAAGAAAGGTATTCCCTGAAGCAGATTTAGTAGAATTACCAACTAACCATCCTATCTTTCATGGTAAATATGAGTTTAAAAATGGGTTACCAAAAATTCATGAACATGATGCAAGCCCTTCTCAAGCATTTGGTATTGTTATTGATGGACGCTTAGTATTACTCTATACTTTTGAATCAGACATTGGAGATGGATGGGAAGATGCAGAAGTACATAATGATAGTGAACAAATCCGACTAAAAGCCCTACAAATGGGAGCTAATATTTTGGAATATGTTTTTACCAATTAGACTTTAAAGTAAGTCCGAGTCAACTGAAAGCCCTTGTAAAACCCCTATTGATCTTTCAATA
>CATEYX010000141.1 GCA_949511925.1 Cryomorphaceae bacterium
TATAAAGAACACATACCACAAATACCTTCGCGACAATCATGATCAAATGAAACTGGCTCAATGTTCTGATTTATGAGTTGTTCATTAAGGATATCTAGCATTTCTAAAAAAGAAGAATTTTCTGAAATTCCAGTGACGTTATAATCTACCAAACGACCTTTATCTTTTCTGTTCTTCTGTCTCCAAACTTTTAGTTTTAAATCCATAACTATTATTTATAACTTCTTTGCTTTAATTCAATATCATTAAATTCTAAATGCTCTTTATGTAAAATTGCCTCAGAAGGCTCTTTATTAAATTCCCAGGCAGAAACATATGAGTAATCTTTATCATCACGCTTTGCCTCCCCTTTTTGTAAGCCATCCACCTCAATAGATTCTTCTCTAAAATGACCTCCACATGATTCGTTTCTATTTAAAGCATCTTTAGCAAATAACTCCCCTAGTTCTAATAAATCTGAAACTCTACCAGCCTTTTCTAACTCTGGATTTAAAGAGTTTCTATCACCAAGAATTCTTACGTCTTTCCAGAATTCTTCTTTAATTAATTTTATTTCTTTTATGGCAGTTTTTAATCCCTTTTCATTTCTAGACATCCCAACATACTCCCACATAATTTTACCTAATCTCTTATGAAAATAATCTGGAGATTTCGTGCCTTTGATACTCAATAGCTTTTCTAACTTATCGGTTACATTCTTTTCTGCAAAATCAAACTCCTCTGAATTAATTGAAATTGGTCCTGTTCTAATATCTTCTGAAAGATAGTCACCAATAGTATATGGCAATACAAAATACCCATCTGCCAAGCCTTGCATTAAAGCTGAAGCTCCTAATCTATTTGCCCCATGATCTGAAAAGTTTGCTTCACCAATACAATAACATCCAGGAACTGTTGTCATTAAATTATAATCTACCCAAACTCCACCCATTGTATAATGCACAGCAGGGTATATCATCATTGGTGTTTTATATGGATTCTCTGCTACTATCTTTTCGTACATTTGAAATAAATTACCGTATTTAGATTCAACAATTTTCTCGCCTAAACTTGTTATCTCTAAATTTGAAGGATTTTTAATTCTAGCAATGGCCGCTTCCTGCTTTCCATATCTTTCAATGGCAGAAGAAAAATCTAAATATACTGCTTCCTCTGTTTTATTTACTCCAAAACCCGCATCTATTCTTTCTTTTGCTGCTCTAGAAGCAACATCTCTTGGAACTAAATTACCAAATGCAGGGTATCTTCTTTCCAAATAATAATCTCTATTTTCCTCTAAAATTTCAGTTGGCATTAACTTTCCAGCTCTGATTAACCTAACATCCTCAATATTTTTTGGCACCCAGATTCTTCCGTCATTTCTTAACGACTCGGACATTAATGTTAACTTGGCTTGATTATCACCACTTCTGGGAATGCATGTTGGATGAATCTGTGTGTAACAGGGGTTAGCAAAAAAGGCCCCTTTTTTATGTATTTTCCAAGCAGCCGTCACATTAGATCCCATTGCGTTAGTTGATAGAAAAAACACATTTCCATACCCTCCGCTAGCAATTACAACTGCATGAGCTGAATGTCTTTCTATTTCTCCTGTCTCTAAGTTTCTTGCAATAATACCTCTAGCCTTTCCTTCAACTTTAACTAAATCTAACATCTCATGTCTGTTGTAAGGTGTAATTTTTCCCTTACCAATTTGTCTATTAACTGCTGAATAGGCCCCCAATAATAACTGCTGACCGGTCTGACCCTTAGCGTAAAAGGTTCTGGAAACTAAAACACCTCCAAATGATCGATTATCTAAAAGTCCACCATAATCGCGCCCAAACGGCACACCTTGAGCAACACATTGATCGATAATGTTAGTTGATACTTCAGCTAACCTATGCACGTTAGATTCTCTACTTCTATAATCACCTCCCTTAACCGTATCATAAAAAAGTCTATGAACTGAATCACCATCATTTTGATAGTTTTTTGCTGCATTAATACCTCCTTGAGCTGCAATAGAATGAGCTCTTCTTGGAGAATCTTGGTAGCAAAAGGTTTTAACGTTATAGCCCATTTCCGCTAAAGAAGCAGCTGCGGAACTACCAGCTAGTCCTGTTCCAACAACAATTATGTCAATATTTCTCTTGTTAGCTGGGTTTACTAAATTTATACTATTCTTATGATTGGTCCATTTTGAAGAAATGGGTCCGCTCGGAGATTTAGAAATAAGTTTATCAGAACTTATTTTTGATAAATTTTGGTTTTCTTTTTCACTAAGGGTATCTAAAGTTTTATTTTTCAAAATTCAGTTTTTGGTGTTATATTATATAATTTATATAATGAAATAATGCTATAAATATGAAGCCAAATGGTATTGCAATTGCGTAGATATTACTTACTGATTTGATAACTGGAGTGTACTTGTTTGAGTTAAATCCTGCAGACTGAAATGCAGACTGAAAGCCATGAAGTAGATGGAGTGACAGAAATATAAATGATATACAATAAATAATAACCCTCCAAAGATCATGAAATTTATGATTAAGCTCTTCCCAATACCTATATTCTCCATCATGTAATCCCGTCCAATCACCCTTAATAAACTTAGTGTTAATTTCAGGAAACCAAAAATCATAAAAATGGAGGCCTAAAAAGAGAAAAATCATCAAGCCTGAAATAATCATATTTCTACTCATCCAATTTGAGTTAGCAGACGGCTTATCCATTGCGTATTTTATAGGACGAGCTTTGTTATTTTTAAAGTCAAGATAAATACCCATAAATAAATGAAACATAAATCCTAGAATTAATATAGGCTGAAGCACAAATTGAATTAGAGGATTAGTACCCATAAAATGAGAAACCTCATTAAACAAATCACCATCAATTACAGATAACAAGTTAATGGAAAAATGTTGTAATAAAAAAAACATTAAAAAGAAACCTGATAAAGCCATTAAGACTTTCCTTCCAATTGACGAGCTAGATATATTTTGAGCCATTTAAATAAATAATTATCGCAAAGATAATGTAGAATTTTAAAAATGCACACTAATTGCTTCATAAAGTTTTAATTAATATTCATCAGCAATTAATAATTTAATACTTTTGATTATATTTTTAAAACACAACAATGAAATACTTACCAATTGATAGCCAATTATTTATTAATAATAGAAAAAACTTATCGATAAGATTAAAAGCTAATGAATTAGCTGTTTTTAATGCAAACGATGTAATGCCTACAAATGCAGACGGAACGATGCCTTTTAAGCAAAATAGTGATTTTTTTTGGTTAAGTGGCGTGGATCAAGAGGAAAGTGTGCTAATTATTTTTCCTGATCATCCAGTTGAGTCGCAAAGAGAAATTCTCTTTTTAAAGGAAACTAATGAGCACATTGCAATTTGGGAAGGGGCAAAACTTACTAAAGAAGGCGCACTAAAAACTGCTGGAATAAAAACAGTTTATTGGCTTAATGAATTAGAAGGAAAGCTAGATGAATTAATTAGAAAATGTAATGGTATTTACTTAAATAAAAATATTCATAGTCGTTCTGCATCTTCTGTTGAAACTAGAGATGATCGATTTAGAAAAATGATTGCAAATAAGTTTACGGAAACAACAATACATGAAGTAGCACCAATCATGCATGAGCTAAGAGCTATTAAATCAGACTTTGAAATAAAACTAATGCAAAATGCATGTGATATTACTGAAAAAGGACTGAGAAGAATACTTCCATTTATTAAACCAGAAGTCATGGAATATGAAATTGAAGCAGAATTAATGCATGAATTTTTAAAAAATCGATCTAATGGTTTTGCTTACCAACCTATTATTGGATCAGGAGTAGACTCTTGTGTATTGCATTATATTGACAACAACAAAGCCTGTAAGGATGGTGATATTTTACTAATGGACTTTGGAGCTGAATACGCTAATTATGCTTCTGATTTAACAAGAACAATTCCAGTAAACGGAAAGTTCACAAACAGACAAAAGGCGGTTTATAATTCAGTATTACATGTAATGAAAGAGGCAACTAATATGTTACGCTCCGGCACTATATTTAAGGAATACAATACAGAAATTGGGAGAATAATGGAATTAGAACTTATTAAATTAGGACTATTAGATAAACATGATGTACAAAAGCAAGATGCTAAGAAACCGTTATTTAAGCAATATTTTATGCATGGAACATCCCATTATTTAGGATTGGATGTACATGATGTAGGTGATTTTGGCTGGCCAATGAAAGAGGGGATGGTGTTTACTTGCGAGCCTGGGATATACATTTTAGAAGAGGAATTAGGAATACGGTTAGAAAATGATATTTTAGTTACAGCAAACGGACCTGATGATTTGATGAAGAATATACCAATTGAAGCAGAAGAAATTGAACACTTAATGAATAGCTAAATCTTAGCCACTCAGTAAGAATTAATGTTGAATTTGCAATGTATTTTGCAATGAGGTTCCGTCCTCAAATTGAGCATTAATTAAATACATACCGTTTTTAAAACTTGATGTATTTAACATGTTATTCTCAATAAAAAAAGCATTTAACTCTCTACCTAGTAGGTCAAAAATTTGTATCTCACAAATATTTTTAACTCCATCAAAACTAATTTGATTATTAGCAGGGATAGGGAAGAATTGTAATTTATTACTAAGTTCATTAACAGACGAAACTATTGCAGGACCCTGCACATAAACATTTTTATACTCATGCTGAGTTGATTGATTAATAGGAGTTGAAACTTTAGGCCATATTACTACAATATTATCTCCTAAAAGATAATTCTGTTGAGAGACTATTTCATAAATAAATCCAGGAGAAAACTGAACGCTATCATTAGGGAAAATAAAATTAGGCCCTTGACCTCCAATCGTTCTGACATTTGTTAATCCTTGAACTTGAGAATAATTAGCAGTTTCCAACAAGATATTCTCAGCCAAAACATCACCTCCTGCATTTACAACCCAACAAGAATAATATACTGTATCTCCTAGAGAAATTGTGTCTGGGAACTGAATACCATTAGCTCCGAAAGTAACCGAAATACCTTGTCCGTTTACACTTACAGATGCTAATAAAAATAGGCTAAATATTATTTTTCTGATTTCCATATTACAAATATACAAAGAATTACTAGAACTTTACATAGTGAATCTATTACTTTATGTATATCTTAGCCGTTCAAAGTAACAAAATGAACATTTTATTCAAAATTATAAATTCCTTAAATAAAGAGGAAAGTCGCTTTTATAAGCTCTTTGCAGGGCGTACTAGTATTGGGAATGTTCGTAAAGATATCCTTTTGTTTGATTTTATTAAACAAAATGGAGAAGATTATGATGAGCAAATAATTTCAGAAGAACTTTACCAAGACAATAAAAATAGTTTTTATCAGCTTAAAAATAGGTTATATAAAGACTTAAACAAAAGCATGATGCTACAACACATGGGGAAGGAAAAAGATATTTTTATCCTTCATTTTGTGTTGCTTTCAAGAGTATATAAAAGGAAAGGGAAAGTAGAGCTTTCCTTTCATTATTTGAAAAAAGCTGAAAAAGAAGCTGAAAACATTGAAGCCTTTGAATTGCTTTCAATTATTTATTCTGAAATACTCACGCTTTCTTATGATATGGTTTCAGTAAATGTTGAGGAATATATTGAAAAGAAGAGAAATAATAATGAGCGATTGAGCTGGGACCAAGAAATGGATTTGTTATTGGCTGCAGTATTGTATAGAATTAAGACTGCTCAGAATTTTTCAAAAAATGACGAATCTGTAAATGAAATCCTTCAAAAAACATTAGATAATTATTCTAAAAATAAAAAAATTCCAAAAAGTCCCAAGTTTAGAATTAAGGTTTATCAAGTGGTTAGTAGAATATTATTACAACAACATGATTTTGATGCTTTAGAAGAATACCTTGTTCATACTTACAAGGAATTTACAAAAGATAAGATGTTTACAAAATCAAATCATGAGCAGAAATTAACTATGCTTGCTTACCTAACAAATTGTTTATTTAAAACTCATAAATATAAACAATCCTTAGCGTATGCCGAAATCCTTAAAAGTAGCATGAATGAATATGCAGGTTTCCTAAAAGACAAATATCTATTCTACTACTACAATTCACTTGTTATAAATTATTCATTATCTGATAAAAACAAGGCATTAGAGGTGCTAAAAGAAGCAAAGAATAATGATGTTATTCAAAACCTACCTACATTCTCGGCATTTATTTATTTGAATACCGCTCTTATTTATTACGATCAAGAAAAGCTTTCGTTATCCGCAAAAAATTTATCTCGCCTTATGTTGCAGGATGATTTTGTAAATATTGGGAAATCATTTCAACTTAAAATTCATATTGCAGAGCTGATTGTTCGTTATGACTTAAATCAAACTGATGTTATTGATTCTAAAATAAAACACATAAAAAAATCATATAAGATTTTACTTAAAGATGCTAATTTCAATAGAGATAAACAGCTTATTGAAATTATTGATTCATTAATTTACTGCAACAACTTAGCAACTGACAAAAAACTCTTAAAGAAAATTACCACTTTAAGTGTTGTCATTACTGATGAACAAGCTGATGATATTGATGTTATTAATTACAATATCTGGCTAAAGAATCTTATTTAAATAAAATATTCTTAGCCTTCATCTATTTTTTCATTGCATCCCAACCCTGCGCTGTAAGAGGATGTGAGGTCCCATCATTTGCAATAAAATTATTTCCTTCACTAGTATCTGTAACATAACCAACAATGGTAAAATCTGCATCTTTCTTAAATTTATCATAATGCTCTTGACTAACTGTAAATAACAATTCATAATCTTCCCCACCACTTAAGGCGCAAACAATAGGGTTCATGTTGAATTCATTTGCTAAATTCATAGTTGTATAATCAACGGGTATTTTATCTTCATGAATAGTAATTCCTACTTTTGATGATTTTGCTAAATGCAAAACTTCAGAAGAAAGACCATCAGAAATATCTATCATTGAAGTAGGAATAATATCCAAATCCTTTAAGATTTTAATATACTTAACTCCTGCTTCTGGTTTTAGTTGCCTTCTTAACACATAGTCATTTCCTGTCAAGTCAGGTTGCATAGTTGGGTTTTCTTGAAACAACTCTTTTTCTCTGTTAAGAAGTTGTAAACCTAAATAAGCTGCTCCCAAATCTCCAGTACAAATTACTAAATCATTTACTTTGGCGCCACTTCTATATACTACATTTTCTTTTTCAACCTCACCAAGTACTGTAACACTTATAATTAAACCGGATGTTGAAGAAGTAGTATCACCACCTACTAAATCTACTCCATAATGTTCACAAGCCAAATATATTCCTGCATACAATTCATCCATAGCTTCAACAGTAAAACGGTTACTCATTGCCAAGCCTAATGTTATTTGTTTTGCATTACCATTCATAGCGCAAATATCAGATACATTAACAGCAACTGACTTATATCCCAAATGTTTCAAAGGCATATACGCTAAATCAAAGTGAACTCCTTCTACTAATAAATCAGTACTCACTAATTGATATTTATCACCCATATCAATAACTGCAGAATCGTCTCCAACTCCTTTTATAGTATTTTCATTTTTTAACTTAATGTTTTTAGTTAAATGGTCAATTAAACCAAACTCTCCTAATTTCGAAATTGGAGTAGTATTTGTACCTTTATCTTCAAGTAAACTCATGTTGGCAAAGATAGGTTTAAATGATATCATTTATGTAGCTTTGCATTCATTTAGATTAAACAAAAATAAAATGATAAATATCAGTGATTCAGCAAGAGACAGATTAGTACATCTGCTAGATAATGATGGAAGTAAAAATTCCTTTGTCAGAGTTGGCGTAGAAAGTGGAGGATGTTCCGGATTGAGCTACAAATTAGACTTTGATGGCAAAAAAAATGAAGATGATGAGCTTATTGAAGACAATAGTATTAAGCTTTTAGTCAACAAAAAGAGCTTTTTATACTTAGTGGGAACTACACTTGAGTTTTCAGATGGACTAAATGGTAAAGGTTTTGTGTTTAATAACCCAAACGCAAGCAGAACTTGTGGTTGTGGAGAAAGTTTCTCTCTATAAATAATATAAAAAAATGAGTGAACAAAAAAAACAATTGGAAGATGATTTACTAGAAAAAGTAACTTCAACCGAATATAAATACGGATTTACAACTGATATAGAATCAGATACCATTCCAAAAGGACTTTCTGAAGATGTAGTGCGTATTATTTCTGCAAAAAAAAATGAGCCAGAATGGATGTTGGAATACAGACTAAAAGCCTATAGAGCTTGGTTAGAAATGGAAGAGCCTAATTGGGCAAACATCAATTATTCTAAACCGAACTATCAGGAAATTATTTATTATTCCGCACCAAAACAAAAACCTATTTTAGATAGTTTAGATGATTTAGATCCTGAAATGAAAGAAATGTTTGACAGGCTTGGCATCTCTATTGATGAGCAAAATAAATTAGCAAATGTTGCAGTAGACATAGTAATGGATTCTGTTTCAGTTGCTACTTCTTTCAAAGAAACTTTGGCAGAAAAAGGAATTATTTTTTGTCCAATTTCTGATGCCATTCAAGACCATCCAGAATTGGTGCAGAAATATCTAGGAAGTGTTGTTCCAGCTAGAGATAACTTCTTTTCTGCTTTAAATGCAGCAGTATTCTCTGACGGTTCTTTCTGCTATATTCCAAAAGGAGTAAAATGCCCAATGGAACTATCCACTTACTTCAGAATTAATGAAGCCGGTACGGGTCAATTTGAAAGAACATTGCTAATTGCAGATGAAGGTTCCCAAGTAAGTTACTTAGAGGGTTGTACTGCACCCATGAGAGATGAAAATCAATTGCATGCCGCTGTAGTAGAATTGATTGCAATGGATGATGCAAATATAAAATATTCTACTGTACAAAATTGGTATCCAGGAAATGCTGAAGGAGTTGGTGGAGTTTTCAACTTTGTAACTAAAAGAGGAATTTGCCATAAGAATGCGAAAATATCATGGACCCAAGTAGAAACAGGATCAGCGGTTACTTGGAAATATCCTTCTTGTATTTTGAAAGGAGATAATTCTATAGGTGAATTTTTCTCAGTTGCAGTAACTAACAACAGACAACAAGCCGATACAGGTACAAAAATGATTCACTTAGGAAAAAATACAAAAAGTACCATAATCGCTAAAGGAATATCAGCAGGAAAGAGTGAAGGAAATTACAGAGGATTAGTTCGTATTTCAAAAGGAGCAACTAATTCTAGAAATTTCTCTCAATGTGATTCTTTACTAATGGGAGATAAGTGTGGCTCACATACCTTTCCATATATTGAAGTAAAAAACAACTCTTCCAAAGTAGAGCATGAAGCAACAACTTCAAAAATTGGAGAAGACCAGATATTTTATTGTAACCAAAGAGGTATTGGAACAGAAGCAGCAATTGCACTAATCGTAAATGGTTATTGTAAAGATGTCCTCAACCAATTGCCAATGGAGTTTGCAGTAGAAGCACAAAAATTATTAGAAATCAGCCTAGAAGGTTCTGTAGGTTAAAAATACAACAATGTTAAAAATAAACAATTTAAAAGCAGGAATTGAAGACAATCAAATTCTTAAAGGAATAAACCTTGAAATAAAAGCAGGAGAAGTACATGCAATTATGGGACCAAATGGTTCGGGTAAAAGTACACTGGCATCTGTAATTGCAGGGAAAGAAGAATATGATGTGGAAGGTGGGGAAATAGATTTTGAAGGAGCTGATTTATTGGATCTTACTCCTGAAGAAAGAGCACATAAAGGTGTGTTTTTATCCTTTCAATATCCTGTAGAAATTCCAGGAATCTCAGTTTCTAACTTTATCAAAACTTCTATTAACGAAAGAAGAAAAGCTGCAGATTTAGATCCTATGCCAGCTAAGGAATTATTGAAAAAGTTGAGAGATAAAATGGAATTGTTAAGTATAGACAAAGGATACCTTTCCAGAAACATGAATGAAGGATTCTCTGGTGGCGAAAAGAAAAGAAATGAGATTTTCCAAATGGCAATGTTGGAACCAAAACTTTCTATCTTAGACGAAACAGATTCAGGCTTAGATATTGACGCACTAAGAATTGTTGCCAATGGAGTAAACAAGCTTAGAAGTAAGGATAATGCAACTATTGTAATTACGCATTATCAAAGATTATTAGACTACATTATTCCTGACTTTGTACATGTACTTTATAAAGGTAGAATTGTAAAATCGGGGGGGAAAGAATTAGCTTTAGAGCTAGAGGAAAAAGGGTACGATTGGATAACTAAAGAAGCGGATAAAAAGTGGGCTTAATTAATAATATAAAATCGTATTCTGAAGGGATTCAGATATCTGCAGAAAAAAAAGAAATATTTTCTTCTTTTCTAACAAACGGATTTCCGACAACTAAAGATGAAGAGTGGAAATATACTTCCTTAAAAAAGGTAATTGCTAACGAATATAGTATTGAGAATAAAGGAGAAGTTATTGATTTGTCAGTAATAGAAAAATATTCTTTAGAGTTTGAAAACAGAATTATTTTTTCTGATGGAAAGCTGATAAATACTCCAACAATAAAAGGAGTAAGTATTACTGGTTTTTCTGAATTTGAAAGTAAAACTACTGACAGCATATTACAACTTAACAAAGCTCTTTCTCAAAATGGCTTTACTATTTCAGTAGATAAAAATACAGTAGTAGAAAACCCTATTGAAATCTTATTTCTCTCAACAACAGAAAATAGTTTTTCTCAATATAGAAACCAAATTTCTATTGGAGAAAATTCAGAAGTTAAGTTTGTAGAAAGAATACAAAACATAAACAATTCAGCTTCTTTTGTAAATCATTTTACTCAGATAAATTGTGATAAAAACACAAAATCAGAATACAATAAAATACAGAATAATACTGCCAAATCGCAACTGATCGATACTGTAAATGTATATCAAGAACAAGATTCAACTTGTAATATTAACACCCTTATTTTTGGAGGTTCATTCACCAGAAATAACCTTAATTTTGAGCAAAACGGATCTAATTGCGAAAGTAACATGAATGGCGTTTCAGTATTAAATGACAATCAGTTAGCTGACAACCATACTTTTGTAGATCATAAAAGTGCACATTGCAGAAGTAATGAAATGTATAAAGGAGTTTATTTAGGCCATTCAAAAGGCATTTTTAATGGTAAAATAATGGTACGTCCTGATGCTCAAAAAATTGATGCGTTCCAGTCCAACAACAATTTACTTTTAAGCAACACTTCTAGTATTGACAGTAAGCCTCAATTAGAAATTTATGCTGATGATGTAAAGTGTAGTCATGGTTGTACTATTGGCCAATTAGATGATGATGCACTTTTTTACATGAGAAGTAGGGGAATTGGCATTGAAGAAGCAAAAGCAGTATTAACCTACGCATTTGCATCTGAAGCAATAGAAAATATCTCAGTGGAACAAGTGAAAACTTTAGCTAAAAATTTACTTGCTCAAAAATTAAATGTTGATTTAGATTTTAGTTTATAAATGTTAGATATTAGCAAAATACGAGAACAATTTCCTATCCTTAGTCGAAAGGTAAACGGGCATGACTTAATATACTTTGATAATGGGGCTACTACTCAGAAACCTCAATCAGTAATTACTGCCGAAAGCAATTATTATAAAAATGAAAATTCAAATGTACACAGAGGGGTTCATTTTTTAAGTGGATTGGCGACTGATAAATTTGAAGCAACACGTAATACAATACAAAATTTCATAAATGCAGAACATTCTCATGAAATCATCTTTACTAAAGGGACTACTGACTCTATCAATATAGTTGCAAGTGGATACAGATCCATTTTAAATAAAGGAGATGAAATTATTATTTCAGAATTAGAGCATCATTCAAATATAGTGCCTTGGCAAATGTGTTGTGAACAAAGTGGAGCTACTCTAAAAGTTATTCCATTGTTGGATAATGGAAGTTTAGACATGATAGCTTTTGAAAATTTCCTTTCTGAAAATACAAAATTAGTTTCTGTATCTCATATTTCCAATACATTGGGAACTATAAACCCTATTGAAGAAATTATTGAAAAAGCGCAAGCAGTCGGTGCAAAAGTTATGATTGATGGTGCGCAGGCAGCAGCACATATTCCAATAAACATGCAAAGCTTAGGTGCTGATTTCTACTGTTTTTCAGCACATAAATTATACGGACCTACAGGAGTTGGAGTTTTGTACGGAAAGGAAGAAGTTTTAAATGAATTGCCTCCATATCAAGGGGGAGGTGAGATGATAAAGGAAGTTAGTTTTAAGAAAACTACTTACGCCTGTTTACCTCATAAGTTTGAGGCAGGGACACCAAATATTGCAGGAGTAGTGGCCTTTAAATCAGCTATTGATTTTATTAACGGATTAGGATTAAGCAACATTGCTAAACATGAGGAAAAACTTTTGCAATATGCTACAGAAGAAGTATTGAAAATAGAAGGACTAAAAATTTACGGAACAGCTAAAAATAAATCAGGAATTATTTCTTTTAATATTAACAAATTACATCCTTATGATATTGGTATGATTGTTGATAAAATGGGAATAGCAATACGAACAGGACATCATTGTACACAGCCTATTATGGAAAGATTTAATATTCCTGGTACAGCACGTATTTCTTTAGCCGTATACAATACAAAGGATGAAATTGATGTTTGTATAAAAGCCATTAAAAAGGCAAAAATGATGTTATCCTAGATGAGTACAATACAAAAAATACAAGCAGAAATTGTTGAGGACTTTGGAATGTTTGACGACTGGATGCAGAAATACGAATACCTTATTGATTTAGGAAAAGACTTAGCGCCAATTAAGGAACAATACAAAACGGAAGACAACCTTATAAAAGGATGTCAGAGTAGAGTTTGGCTTCATGCAAAACATACGGACGGAAAAATAATCTTTACAGCAGATAGTGACGCTATTATGACCAAAGGGATTGTAGCGATACTTATAAATGTATTATCCAATCAGTCGCCTAAAGATATTGCAACTGCAAAACTTGACTTTATAAACGAAATAGGATTAAAAGAACAACTATCTCCTACTCGAGCAAACGGATTAGTATCCATGATAAAAAAAATGAAATTATACGCAATTGCGTTTAACAATTAGCCACATGAAAACAGAAGAAGAATTACAAAAAATAGGAGAAGAAGTTGTTGAGGTGATTTGTGAGATTTATGATCCTGAAATCCCAGTAAATATTTATGCACTTGGTTTGATTTACGATATTGAAGTAAGTCAGGAATGTGATGTAAAAATCACCATGACTTTAACTTCTCCAAATTGCCCAGTTGCCGAAAGTTTACCTCTTGAAATCGAGGAAAAAGTAAAAGTAATTATGGCAGTAAAAAAGGTAGAAGTAGAAATAACTTTTGAGCCAACTTGGACAAAAGATATGATGAGTGAAGAAGCAAAACTAGAACTCGGAATGTTATAAAAATATGAGTGGAGAGATTGTAAATAGAGTAGCAAATAGCAGTTTAATCAGCATGGATTTGACTGATTATGCGCCAACAAAACCAATTGCGGTTTTAGATGTGAAAGATTTCCTTTTCCAAGGAATTGTACTAAAAGAAAAAGATTTCAGGGTAAGTTTAAAAGAATTTGATTTCTCAATTTATACCAACAAAACTGTAGCTCTTAATTGTAGTTCAGATGCAATTGTACCTATGTGGGCTTTTATGCTAGTTACATCTTATTTAAATTCCGTTAATGCTGAAATACATTTTGGAATAAAAGAAGATGTGTTTCAGCAAATTTTTACCAATAATATTAATGCCATTGACGTATCTGAATTTGTAAGTAAAAAAGTAATAGTAAAAGGTTGTGGGCAAATCCCGCTAACTGAAGCGCTATATATTGCAATTACTAAAAAATTACAAGATACAGTGAGTAGTTTAATGTTCGGGGAAGCCTGTTCGGCTGTACCTGTTCTAAAAAATAAATAATGAATAAAAATATTCAACA
>CATEYX010000142.1 GCA_949511925.1 Cryomorphaceae bacterium
CAATAAAGCAAGAGTTGGGGTCATTTGGAAAATTAAGAACTTCGTTAGGTTATAATTCTGGTAGATTAGAAAATGGTTGGGGCTATACCTTAGCTGGATCTTATAAAAAGGGAAATGGATTTGTTGATGAGACTTGGAGTGAAGGATATTTTTACTATGCTAAAATACAGAAGGAAATAGGAAATCATATCCTTAGTTTATCAGCTATGGGCGCCCCACAAAAACACGGACAAAGATCATATAAAAGTGATATAGCAACTTATGATTCAGATTATTCGCAATCTCTAGGAGATACATCTGATTTTTCTGATAGAATAATTAATAAAGGAATTGCTTACAATAAACATTGGGGCTATTTAGATAGATGGAATATTAATTCAAGCGGAGATACAATTCATAATAATGAAACTTTAAATACAAAGCAGAACTATTATCATAAACCACAATTTTCTTTAAGAGATTTTTGGACAGTGAATGATAAATTTTATGTTTCAAATATTTTGTATACTTCGATAGGGCATGGAGGGGGAACAGGTTTAAGTGGAAATTCATCTAATTACGATACTGATGGACAGTATAATTTGCAAGAGGCTTATAATGCCAATATGAATAATATAGACGCACTTTATTCTGATTCACAAAATAAGGCAGGTACTTATCTTAGAAGTTCAGTTAATAATCATTATTGGTATGGCGGATTATCTACATTAAATTACAATCCTACTGAAGAAATTTCTCTTTCTGGAGGATTAGATATGCGTTATTATAAAGGACAGCATTATAGAGAGGCGTATGATTTATTAGGAGCAGATTATGCTATTGATAATGCTAATGGAATACAAGAATCTCAGGTAAAAAAAGTTGGAGATAAGCTTGGATACCATAATGATGGAATAGTAAAATGGAGTGGCGTTTTCTCACAAGGAGAATACAGTAATGGAATACTTTCTGCATTTATTAATGTTTCTGGTTCTAATTCAGCTTATAAGCGCATAGATTATTTTAAAAAGAAAGATTTGGTACTAGATGACACTACTTATATTGAAGCATTAGGAACATCTGTTGCTACTGAATTAGAATTTGATGATGATGGGAATCTAATTGGTGCACATAAATCAATGGTGGAAGATACTATTTGGCATAATGGAAAATCTTACACTATGAATTCGGAAGAAGCAAAATTAGCAGAAACTAATTGGAAATGGATAAGAGGGTATACTATAAAGGCTGGAGCAAATGTAAATTTAGATGAATATAATAATGTGTTTTTTAATTTAGGCTATATTTCCAAAGCACCAAGATTCAATAATGTATTCGATTATGATAATAGATTATTTAGAGATATTAAAAATGAGGCGGTAAAAGCAATAGAAGGTGGGTATTCATTTAGATCCTCATTGTTTTCGGCGAATGTGAATGCCTACTATACAGTTTGGCAAAATAAACCCGCTAATGGAGGTGTAACCGTAATGGTTGATGATGTGCCTTTTAAAGCAAATATTAATGGTATGGATGCTCTGCATAAAGGAATTGAAATGGATTTCGCATATAAATTTACACATAATTTAAG
>CATEYX010000143.1 GCA_949511925.1 Cryomorphaceae bacterium
ATAATATTTAAAGGAATAAGTATAAGTGCAATCTGTTTTGCTTTCATAGTAATTATTTTTGTGATGCAAATTTACAATTTTTGCTGATATAACTATAAAATGTTTTTTCTTTGTAAAAAATTTTATCATGAAACGATTACTCTCAAAATTAATTTTCAAAATATATGGTTGGAAAATTATAGGTGTATCTACATATCCAAAAAAATGTATGATTGTAGCTGCACCACATACTTCCAATTGGGATTTTTTTATTGGCAGATGCTATGCATATGTTATTGATATACATCCTAAGTATCTGATTAAAAGTGAACTTTTCCTACCTATTTTAGGAACGCTTATTAAGTGGAATGGGGGTATTCCTGTTTACCGTAAAGCCAAGCATAATGTAGTTGACCAAGTGGTGGAGATGATAAATAGTAGTAATGCTATTAACATTGGGATTGCTCCTGAGGGAACAAGAACTAAGGTTGAAAAGTGGAAAACAGGTTTCTACCATATAGCTGTAAAAGCCAATGTACCTATTTTGTTATTGAAAATGGATTATGAAAATAAGGAAGTAGGTATTATCTGTGACTTTATGCCTTGTGGCGATTTTGAAAAGGACATGCTTTTTATTCAAGAAAAATACATGAATGTTAAAGGGAAGATACCTGAATATTACAATCCTAAGATTTACTAAATAAATGTTTTGAAAAAATGTTGAAAACCCTAAATGAATTTTGCATTTGGCGGCTTAAAACTCATTTCTAAAAACTATCTTTGCACCATAAAAACTATAAAATATGTCATCACAGGCAACACTTACTTTAGCTACCCTTGAACAAGCCCAGGAAATGGGATTGCGTCCAGAAGAATTTGATAGAATCATTGAAATTTTAGGAAGAACTCCTAATTTTTGTGAATTAAGTATTTTTGGGGTAATGTGGTCAGAACATTGTTCTTACAAAAATTCAATTGTTTGGCTTAAGACATTACCAAAGGAAGGACCTCACATGCTCGTTGAAGCAGGTGAGGAGAATGCAGGATTGGTTGATATCGGTGATGGTTTAGCATGTTGTTTTAAAATTGAATCGCATAATCATCCATCTGCTTTGGAGCCTTATCAAGGTGCTGCAACAGGTGTTGGTGGTATTAACCGCGATATATTTACTATGGGTGCTCGTCCAGTAGCCCAGTTAAATTCACTTAGGTTTGGTAATGTTGAGTTAGACCGTACTAAATGGTTAGTGAAAGGAGTAACTAAAGGTATTGGTGATTATGGTAATGCTTTTGGTATTCCTATTGTTGGTGGTGAGGTTTTCTTTGATGATTGTTACAATACAAACCCTTTAGTAAATGCATTTTCAGCAGGTATTATGAAGAAAGGGGATATGATTTCTGCTACTTCATCAGGTGTTGGTAACCCAGTATTTATTGTAGGTTCTCGTACAGGTAAAGACGGAATTCATGGTGCTTCATTTGCATCAAAAGATATATCAGCAGATTCAATTGATGATTTGCCAGCTGTTCAAGTTGGTGATCCTTTTCAAGAAAAATTATTGTTAGAAGCTACTTTGGAACTTGCTAAGACGGATGCAGTGGTTGGAATGCAAGATATGGGAGCGGCAGGTATTACTTGCTCTACTAACGAAATGTCAGCAGCAGGGAAACACGGTATGGATTTGTGGTTAGAGAAAGTACCTACTCGTCAGAATGATATGAAAGATTGGGAAATCCTACTTTCAGAATCACAAGAAAGAATGTTGGTTGTAGTAGAAAAAGGAAAAGAAGATATTGTAAACGCTATTTTTGATAAGTGGGATTTATCATGTGAAGAAATAGGTGTGGTTACAAAAGGAGAAAGAGTAAAATATTATATGAATGGCGAATTAGTTGCGGATGTACCTTGTGATGATTTAGTATTAGGAGGTGGAGCGCCAGTTTATCACAGAGAGTATACTGAACCTGCTTATTTTGAGCAGTGGAAGAAATTTAACATTGATAGTATAGCAGAACCTACTGATTTAGTTGAGGTTGCGAAATACTTAGCAGGACACGAAAATATTGCTTCAAAACGATGGGTTTACGAGCAATATGATTCTATGGTCGGTACAGTAAATATGAGTACTAACTACCCAACTGATGCAGCTATTGTAAACCTAAAAGGAACAGATAAAGCTTTGGCTATGACAGTAGATTGTAATGCCCGTATGGTAAATGCTAACCCTGAGGAAGGTTGTGCAATGGCAGTTGCTGAGGCAGCTCGTAATATTGTGTGTTCTGGTGGTGTGCCTTCAGCAATTACGAATTGTTTAAACTTTGGTAATCCTTATAATCCTGAAGTGTACTGGCAGTTTGTAGGTGCAATTAAAGGAATGAGTAAAGCATGTTTGAAATTTAAAACTCCTGTAACGGGTGGTAATGTAAGTTTCTATAATCAGTCGGCTATTAAAGGTACTGAAGTACCTGTATTCCCAACACCAACTATTGGTATGTTAGGTATTGTTGAAGATAAAAAACACATTACTTCTTTAGCCTTTAAAGGCAAGTCTGATTTAATTTACTTGATAGGAGATAGTATAAACGATATTTCTTCATCAGAATATTTAGCGTCATATCATGGGTTTAAGGAGTCATCAACACCTGAGTTTGATTTAGATATTGAATATGATATGCAACAAACCCTTATTAGCCTTATCCGTAAAGGAACGATAGAGTCTGCACATGATGTAGCTGATGGTGGCTTGTTTATGACTTTACTAGAAAGTTCATTCACTAATAACTTAGGATTCGAAATTATAGGGAGTTCAGAAGTAAGAGATGATGCTTTTCTATTTGGTGAAGCGCCATCAAGAGTTGTTGTTTCAGTTACTGAAACAGGAGAAGATGCCTTTTTAGATGCTTTGAAAGATAGTAAAACACCATTCATGTTGTTAGGACATGTTACTCAAGG
>CATEYX010000144.1 GCA_949511925.1 Cryomorphaceae bacterium
ACAACTCCTTTGTTGAGTGCTAACACTACTTTTTATGTTAGAGAGTTTGGTGGTCCTGTTGTATTTGGTGGTCCTGCTGATAATACAATTGGTGGTGGTGGTTATTATAATAATGACAGACATTTGTTTTTGGATTGCTTTACGCCTTCAACATTAATTTCAACTGATGTATATGCTAACACAGTACAGGCAATTACTTTCGAGTTAAGAGATAATAATAGTCTCGTTTTAGCAGATACTACAATAACGGTTCAAATTGGGTTAAATACTTTGTATCTTAATTTTGATGTTCCAGTAATGAATGATTTAGAATTAGGAATGAGTGCAGGAGGTTCTGATTTATATAGAAACAGTACGGGTTCAGCATATCCTTATTCCATTGGAAATATTGCGAGTCTAACAGGTCATAATTCTCCAGGAAGTGCAACTTACCATTATTTCTTTTATAATTTACAAATGCAAGAAAATTGCTTATCTGATTTTTCCGAGGCTACGGCAGTTTTTATGCTTCCTTCATTAGTTGAGGATGTTATTATGGATAAATTTTCAATCTATCCTAATCCTGCAACTAATTTGATTAATGTAAGTTCTGATGTAACTATTGAACAAATTGAAATTTTTGATATTAAGGGAAGTTTAATTTTTAGTAAATCCTATCAGCAAAAAAGGACTTCAATTAATGTTAGTAATTTTGCAAAAGGAGTGTATTCTGTTAAGATTGTAAGTAAAGAAAATTCAAGTGTACAGCAATTAATTATTGAATAGTGCGACTCTTGTTGGTTATAGCATTGCTAAGTATTTTTAGTGCTTCTAGTATTGCTCAGGATAAGTTGTTAGTCGCTCCTTTTACTATTGTTAATGGAGATATTTTTTTTATTACTGATGTTGCTGAAGTTAAGGTATTAGCTTTTAAAAACAAAGAAGAGAAAAAGAAATACAACATTCTTAAAAGACGAGTATTGAAAGTATATCCATATGCTATTTCAGCAAAAGAAAAATTGATGAATATACAGATTGGACTAGATTCAATTCGTAAAAGAAGACATAAGAAACGATACACGAAGGAAGTAGCGAAATGGGTAAAGGAAGAGTATGCTGATAGGCTGAAAAATCTAACAATGAGTGAGGGTAAGATTTTAGTTAAGCTAATTCATCGAGAAACCCAAACAACATCTTATAAAATCGTTAAATCATACAGAGGTAGATTTAATGCATTTTTTTGGCAAACTATGGCTAAGTTTTGGGATAATAACTTAAAAACAGAATATGACCCTGTAAATAATAGGGAGGATATGCTCATTGAACATATCCTTATTCAGGCCGAGCTAGAAGGAAAACTTGAATAAAAAAAAACGAGCATTATGCTCGTTTCATTATTTTCTTAGGAATATGTAATCTATTTTAAAAACTGTGCAGCTACTTTTTTATTTCTAGCTCCATCAGAATAATCATAAAAACCTTCTCCTGATTTAATTCCTAATTTTCCAGCCATAACCATATTTACTAAAAGTGGGTTGGGTGCATATTTAGGATTTCCAAATCCATCCTGCATTACTTCTAAAATAGATAGACAAACATCTAAACCGATAAAATCAGCTAAGTGTAAAGGTCCCATTGGATGTGCCATCCCTAACATCATTACTGTATCAATTTCTTCAACTCCTGCCACCCCTTGGAATAAGGTTTCAATCGATTCATTAATCATTGGCATAAGTATTCTATTGGCTACAAAACCCGGGTAATCATTTACTTCTACAGGAGATTTTCCAAGGGTTCTACTCATTTCCATTACTCTTTGAGTAACTTCATTAGAAGTTGCATAACCTCTAATCACCTCTACTAATTTCATTACAGGAACAGGATTCATAAAATGCATCCCAATAACCTGGGTAGGGCGTGCAGTTACTGCAGCAATCTTAGTTATAGAAATAGAAGATGTATTTGTTGCTAATAAAGTTTTAGCATCACAAATTTCATCAAGTTGTTTGAATATTTTTAGTTTTAAATCAATGTTTTCTGTTGCAGCTTCAACTACTAAATCTGCTCCTTTTACTCCAATAGTTATATCAGTATATGTGGTTATTTTTGCTAAAGTATTTACTTTTTCAGCTTCAGTGATTTTCTCTTTTTTCACCATTCGGTCTAAGTTTTTACTAATAGTAGTAATTGCTCTTTCAAGGGAGTCAGTTGAGATGTCAACTAAGCTTACGTTAAAGTTTTTTTGAGCAAATGTATGTGCAATTCCATTTCCCATTGTCCCTGCACCAATTACTGTAATATTCTTCATTTTTTTTGTTTTAATTTTTTGGTAAAAATATAAATAGACTTTAGATATAAGCAGTGAGATGTTAGATTTTATTAAACATCTATATCTTAATATTTTAGTGTAGTGTCAAATTTTAATAAACTACTTTTAGGTTATCAAAATAAAGTTCATTTTTTTCTAATTCAAAATCTCTTCTCATTCCGATAAATACCTTGAAAGAAGAAGCGTTAATTCCTTCAGAAATAGTAGTTGTTAAGTTTACATATATTTTATTCCATTCTTGTTTAGGGTTAATCCATAACAAATCTTTCTGTATTACTGATTGAGGGTAGTTAACATAAACACCTACTAAAAATTGAGTGTTTGATTTGTAGTCAAGTTCTAAAAAAACAGGAGCACCTGCTTGTGGTAAATCTTTTATTTCATCAGTTGAAATTTCAAAAATAAATAGTGAATCTGATAAAATTCCAGCACCATAATGATTATCTCCATCAACTAACGTTAATATACTAGTATCAGAAATTGCCGATATTTCTATGTTAACGCCTGTCCCTTCAAAATCCTCTAGAAAAAAATCAATACTATCCAAATAGCTTACTGTAGGATTAATAGTCTTTGTTTCGTTTGGAGTAAAAGTAATGTCTTCATAGTAAGAAGAGTAAAAAGGATATGCTATTCGGCCACTAGCAATTCCATTGACTTTTATTCCAGCTTTAATTCTTACGTTTTGAATTTCTTCTTCCAATACAGGAAATTTAGCTGGCAATTCATATACTCCTTGTAACTGGTCGTTTACATACACCCAAGCATCTGTTATGTTTGAAGTAGTACTCCCTTCATTTAAAGCTACATTATTAATTTTTAGATAGGTTGGTATATCATCTGTATCTTCTTTTTTGCAAGAAGTTAGGACAAGTACTATCAGTAAGTAAGAAAGTTTTTTCATGTATTATTCTATTAACAATTTGCTGTGGATTTATTATTGTTATTAATGCTAAAAAAGCATTTTTATTGTATTTCTTTTGTTGATAATAAAAACGGATTCAAAAATACAGTTTAAAGATTGATAAAGAAAAAGAATGGTAGATAGTTTTAGACATCAAGGTTTGCGTAAACAGTTAATTGAGCATTTAGCTTCCAAAGGAATTACTAATTTAAAGGTTTTAAATGCAATGAATAAAATTCCTAGGCATCTGTTCATGGATAATGCTTTTGTTAATTTTTCCTATCAGGATAAAGCATTTCCGATAGGAGCAGGACAGACTATTTCTCAACCCTATACAGTTGCTTTTCAAAGTCAGTTACTTGAAATAAAACCATATGAAAAGGTGTTGGAAGTGGGGACAGGTTCGGGCTACCAAGCAGCTGTACTTTCCTTATTAGATGCTGAGGTTTTTACTATTGAGCGTCAAAGAGAATTGTTTTTGAAAACAAAAAAGTTTTTACCTACTTTAGGTTATAATTGTATGTTTGTGTATGGTGATGGCTATAAAGGAATGCCTAAATTTGCTCCATTCGATAAGATAATTATAACTTGTGGAGCTCCTTTTATACCTAAGGATTTGGTTGCTCAACTAAAAGTAGGAGGTAGAATGGTTGCTCCAATTGGTGATGGAGATCTCCAGGTAATGCACCTTATTGAAAAGATTTCAGAAACTGAAACTAGGATAACAACTCATGGAGAATTTTCATTCGTACCTATGCTAAATGATAAAAATAATGGAAACTAAAAGGATTGAATTTTACATAGCTTATAAAAAAGATTTTATACTCTAGTTTATTTTATTGATTGACTTCTAATTGTTAATAACAAACTGTTTATTAAGTGATTAAAAAAATTGTTGCTATATTTTTTATTATTTTTACAACTATTAACTAAAAAATTAAATATGAAAAAATTATTTACAATGTTATCAGTAGTTGCTATTTCAACTACTTTGTCTTTTGCGCAGCAAGGTTCTGTTGCAATTGGAGT
>CATEYX010000145.1 GCA_949511925.1 Cryomorphaceae bacterium
GTAGCCTCAAAAGCAACTACTCCACCAACAGCTAAGGCAGCCGTAATTCCCTTTTCCTTTGACCCAGTTGAAACATTCAGAATCACAAACATTAAAATAAAAGTCAAAATAAACTCCAACATAAAGGACTGCATCCAATTTCCTTTTAAAGGTAAGGTTTCTCCCATAGTACTCGCCTCAGGAAAAATAAAATATAGACTTGCTGATGCTAAAATTGCACCTACCAACTGAAAAGAAATATAGGGTAAAATCTGATTTTTCGGGAAACGTTTTGCTATTGCAAAAGCAATCGTTACTGCAGGGTTAATGTGCGATCCAGAAATGTCACCAATTGCATATATCATAACCATTACTACTAATCCAAATGAAAGCCCAACTCCCAGATGACTTACTGCACCTCCAGTAATTTCATTAATCATAATTGCGCCTGTACCTACAAATACTAAAATGTAGGTCCCTAATAATTCTGCCCAATACTTTTTCATAATAATTTTCCTTTTAATTTATTCATAATTACTTCAGGAGCAAAACAAGGTTTACCCGTTTTTTTATTTACAAAAACCAAAATCACTTCACCAACATTCAATAGCTCTCCTTTTTCATTTAAAGTTTCATAATGAAAAGTAATTTTTGCTGTCGGTAATTCTTTAATCGTTGTTCTTATTGTAAGCTCATCATCATAAAAAGCAGGTTTCTTATACTTAATATTCATATTTACAACAGGAAGTGCAAAGCCCATTGCCTCAATTTCTTTATACGACAGCCCTAAGGAACGTAAAAGTTCCACCCTCCCAACTTCATAATACTGAGCATACACGCCATAGTACACGAAACTCATTTGATCCGTTTCGCCATACCTCACTCTAATTTTTGTTTCAAAAGAATACATGCTGCAATAATACGTACATTATTTTTATTTCTTAATATTGTAGCCATATGAAGTTAAAAAAATACACTCTACTCTTAGGACTGCTTTTACTTTTTTCGTGTACTGCAACCTACAATTTACAATCGTCTGATAGCGAAACAATTGAAATAAAAGCAAGTGCCGATAGTAGTGCATTAGCTATTATTGCTCCCTATCAAAAAGGAATAGAAGCAGAAATGAATGAGGTACTCACCTATTCAAAAATTAACTTAACAAAAAAAGGAACTGAGTCATTATTAGGCAATTTTGTAACTGACCTATGCCTAAACTATGCTGATGCACATATGTGTGTAATGAATAACGGTGGGTTAAGAACCATAATAAATAAAGGCCCTATTAATAGAGGAAAACTATACGAACTAATGCCTTTTGAAAATGAATTAGTAGTACTAGAATTAAATAAAGAAGATTACTTAGGACTCTTAGAATACATCTGCAAAAGAGGTGGAGAGCCTTTCTCAGGCATCAATATAGCTATGGATAAAGAAGGGAATGTATTAAGTAATTCCTGGCCAGTAAATTTTGAAAATAATGAAAAAGTAAAAGTTATTACCTCCGATTACTTAGCTAATGGAGGAGATAAAATGAGTTTTTTCCAAAATAAAGAACAATATAAAGTAGGTTTAAAATTGAGAGATGCAATTATTGACCATTGCACCAAAACTGACACCATAACTGCAACACTTGACGGAAGAATAAAAATAATTGACAATGAGTAACAGAAGACTCTTTATAAAACAAAGCGGATTAGGAGTTATTGGACTCTCATTACTCCCACAACTTTCCTTTGGAAATAATAAGGACATAAAACTTACTATTTTACACACGAATGACATGCACAGCCATATCCACCCCTTTACAAGTGGAAGAAATAAAGGTTTAGGAGGAATGGCACAAAGAGCAGCACTAATCAAACAAATAAGAGAACAAGAGGAACATGTACTCTTATTAGATGCTGGAGATGTTTTTCAAGGAACTCCTTACTTCAATGTTTATGGTGGTGAGCTGGAGTTTAAACTTATGAGTGAAATGAAGTATGATGCCGTAACCTTAGGTAATCATGATTTTGATAATGGATTAGAAGGATTAAAAAAACAACTCACTCACGCTAACTTTCCATTTTTAATTGCGAACTATGATTTTTCAGACACTATATTAAAGAATACTTTTAATCCTTATAAGGTATTCCGAAAAGGAGATTTAAAAATAGGAGTATTCGGAATTGGCATAGAATTAGATGGGCTAGTACCCAAAAAATTGTATCAAAATACTGTATATCAAGAACCTATTTCAACAGCCAATCACTATGCAAATCTTTTAAAGCAAAAAGAAAAGTGTGATTTAGTTATTTGCCTATCTCATTTAGGCTTCAAATACAAAGGAAAAAAGATATCAGATATGACCTTTGCAAGCCAAACCCGTAATATTGATTTAATTATAGGAGGACACACCCATACATTCTTAAAAAAGCCTGTCAAGCAACTTAACCTAGACAAAGAAGAAGTGATTATAAACCAAGTCGGATGGGCGGGCATTAACATTGGCAAGATTGATTATCATTTTAGTCAAAATGATGGTTCAAAAAAAGTTTCTGGAAGATCAATATTTGTTGAAAATTGCAAAGAAAATGCATAATAATATGACTTTTAAAAAGTTTTAAACAAAATCTCTTATCTGATATCCTTACTCTGTAAAAAAAAATATAAAGTCAAGTCCAAATTTTCTTTTTTATTAACGATAAGTTCTTCATATTTGCTCAAACCAAAAAGAATAGAACAGAACTTAAAACGAATTACTAAAAGACAAATCAAAACCAGAAAATGCAAGAAAAAAGTTATCAAGACGTTTGGAATAACTGCCTAACTATCATCAGGGACAATGTAACTGCCCAAAACTTTAAGACATGGTTCAAGCCCATTAAAGCAGTTGCTCTTGAAGATAAAACACTTACAATACAAGTGCCTAGTCAGTTTTGTTTTGAATGGTTGGAAAAACATTACCTTACTCTTATGAAAAAAACAATCATGAGAGAAATAGGTAAAGATGCTAAATTAGAATATAATATCTTACTTGAAAATTCATCAGATAAGAAACCGTATATTTCTAAAGTACCAAGTAGCGGACAAGCTGACGTAAAGAACAATCCTATCAGCATGCCCATAAGTATGAATAGCTCTTCTATCAGAAATCCTTTTATAATTCCTGGTTTACAAAAAATAAATATAAATCCTCAACTAAACGAGTCATACACCTTTGACGCTTATATTGAAGGTGAGTGTAATCGTTTAGCACGTTCTGCAGGATTTGCTGTTTCACAAAACCCTGGAGGGACATCTTTCAACCCACTATTCATTTATGGATCAGGAGGGCTTGGAAAAACTCACTTAGCCAATGCTATTGGTATTGAAGTAAAAAATAATCATCCTGAAAAAATTGTATTATATGTTTCTGCTGACAAATTCTTAACCCAATTTGTTGACGCAATTAAGGATAACAAGAGAAATGACTTTGTTCACTTCTACCAATCCATTGATGTATTAATTATTGATGACGTTCAATTCCTTTGTGGAAAAGAAAAAACTCAAGATGTTTTCTTCCATATTTTCAATCACCTACACCAAAACAAGAAACAAGTTATTTTAACTTCCGACAAAGCTCCTGTTGATATTGTTGGTATGGAACAACGTTTATTATCTCGTTTTAAATGGGGACTTTCAGCTGACCTACAGTCACCTGACCTAGAAACAAGATTAGCTATCTTAAAAAAGAAAATCAAAAAAGATGGTATTGATATTCCTTATGAAGTAGTAGAGTATATCGCTTATTCTATCACTACAAATGTTAGAGAATTAGAAGGTGCATTAATTTCATTATTAGCCCAATCCTCTTTAAACAGAAAAGAAATTACAATTGACCTAGCTAAAAACATGCTAGATAAATTTGTGAAAAATACGGTAAGAGAAGTTTCTATTGATTATATCCAAAAAGTTGTTTGTGATTATTTTGATATTCCTATTGAAACTATGAAGTCAAAAACTAGGAAAAGAGAAATTGTACAATGCCGTCAATTAGCAATGTATTTTTCCAAGCAAATGACTAAAAACTCTTTAGCTATGATTGGAAAGCATTGCGGAAACAAAGACCATGCTACTGTACTACATGCCTGCAAGACAGTCAATAATTTAGCTGATACGGATAAACGTTTCAAAGGGTATATTTCTGATATTGAGAAAAAGTTAACGCTTTCATAAACTATGAAAATCCTAATGGTTTGCTTAGGAAACATCTGCCGGTCACCACTTGCAGAGGGAATACTTTCGTCTAAAGGAAAACACCTTAACATTGAAGTAGATTCAGTTGGAACAGCAGGCTATCATGTTGGAAAACAACCTGATATTCGATCCATTGAAATTGCAAATAAATACGCCATTGATTTAAATCAACAAAGAGCTAGGCAATTTTCAAGAGCAGATTTTGATGAATTTGATATCATCTATGCTATGGACACCAATAATTATGCTCACCTTATTAGCTTAGCTTCTTCTGAGACAGAACGCAATAAAATAAGGATGATTTTGAATGAAATTAATCCAAATGCTTATCAGTCAGTACCCGACCCATATTATGGTGGAGATAATGGCTTTCAAGATGTATACAACATGCTTGACAAAGCATGTGATAAAATAATACAAGACATTGA
>CATEYX010000146.1 GCA_949511925.1 Cryomorphaceae bacterium
CCTGTTGTAATATTTCCGTTTGCTTGAATGCAACTACAACCTGACCAAATTCCTCCTGGAGTTGTCACAGAAGAATTAAGATTAAAACTAGTATTAAAACAAGCTGAAATATCTGAACCTGCATTAATTTCTAGAACTGTAACATCCAGATCATCTGTACATCCACCAATTCCATAAGTAACTGTATATATTCCTGCAGATAATCCAACTGGATTAAAAGTTCCATTATTTCCATTTGTAATTCCTGAACCCCACCACCAACCACCAATAGGATTAGCAATCAAATTAATTGAAGGGTCAGTTTGACAAATACTAATAGAAGATTGAGTTACAGGTGGGTTTAAGACTACAATAGTGATGGTATCACTTTGTGAAGCTGCCATACTAGAATCACTTACAGTAATAATATAGGAAGTTGTCACTAAAGGACAAACCGTCCAAACACCAGGACTATTGTTCCAGACAGGATTCCAACTGTAAGAATAAGATGACACATCACCACCAATTACATAAGTAGATAAATCAGCACATTCTCCGATACAAATTGTATCGTTATCAGCTGTTAATTCTACTATTAAAGGACAATCATTAATTATAAACTGAAAAGTTGATGTTAAATCCCAAATACTATCACAATCATCTTTATAATAAGTTTGAAAAGAAATATCATAAGTACCGCTTTCGTTTAAACCAGGTAAAAGAGAGAGTTGAATCTGGTTAGTAGAATCATTGATACAATTTAAAGCTGTTGCATTTACTAATTGATTCAATTGCCCGCCCACAAGAACTTGAGCTGTTACTACTGAATCGCAATGAATGTATTGATCTAATTCAATAATTAAGGTACTTAAACTACAACTTACGGCTGTTGGCAAACTAATTATTGGTGGTTGTGGAACAGAAATTTGAGATTCCCAACTCAATTCAAATCCTTCAGCTGCAACATTTACATCCGAAACAAAGTCAATGGTAACACAGCCAGAAGAAGTAATTTGAGGAGGTAAATTTACTCCAGAATAAGGTCCAGAAAGAATTGGGTAAGTATTATCTGGGCCATCATAGATTATCACATAATCATTCTGTGGTTCTGTTTCAAAAAAAGAAAAATTTAAGGTAATAGAGATTGCACCAGCAGGACAAATAGTAAAAGAATAATTTTCACTGTGTGCATACCATCCAGGATTATTGGTGTTAGCTTCACTATCGGTTAATGTTCCTTCACAGTCAAATACTGTACTGTTGGACATGGTATACTGTGCAAATACCACATTTGCAAAACACATAAAAACCAAAATTAAAAAATATCTCATCACTTATTTACTGTAATTAAATCAGTAGTAACTTTATTACTCCAATTTTTATCTTTATCCTGAATACGAATAGTAAAAGTTAAAGTTTCTGTATTTCCATTTCCAAATATAAATGGAGCATCTACTTCAATAAGTATTTCACCTGATATTGAAGCCTCACTTTGTGGTGGACTTAATGGAATTAAATGATAATAATCGGGATTAGAAAGTCGACTATCTTTTACTTCTAATGACAAATAATCAGGATCAGAAAAACCCAAAAATCCTTGAGCGTGACTATATGAAATTCTTATATTAATATTCTCTTCAAACTCAACAATAATTGATGGAGATGTTTCAATCAGACTTATCAAAAAATCATCTTCAACCTCAACTTGCTTACAAGTAGAAAAAACTAATGAAACTACTAGTAATATATAAGTTATTCCTTTCATCATTATTGCACTGTGAATGTAAAGTGTTTTACAATATTATAATCTGAACCATTTGACGGTATTTCAGTAACTGGATTAACATCATCCTTTACATATATTTTTATAAAAACAATATCACCTGTAGTAAAAGTGGACATATCCAGTGTGTATTTATGATAAAAATCATCAGTTGTACTAACATAAAAACCAGTTTCATTTTTAGGAAGCATAATAACTTCTAAAGGAAATTCAGGTTTATTTTCAAAATTAAATAAGTTTGTAGAAAACTTAATTTTGTTATAACTTAACTCATTAGATAATAAAATATCATCCTGAACAGAAAACCATAAATCTATTGAATTAGCTGATGACGGCACGTAGATTGTTCCTCTTGGTATTTCTCTTGCCAAAGGAGTGTTTTGTCCTGTAACAAAAGCAATTACACCTCTCATTTCAGGAATATTATTAGGTTGTAAAGGTAAGTTGCCAAACATATCTTTAGCGCCATTATCTATCCAATCTTTTATATTTTGAATATACTCTTCCTTGTGATCAAACCAATAATGCTCAGCATTATATTCTGCGGAAAGCGGCATAATTCCTGAAATTCCATCAATATCTTCAATTAATCTTTTATATAAAATTGATTTATCAGAATTGCTTGGTTTTACTCTAAACTCATAGGTATTCCCATTATCATTCTTTATTACTGGCTGATATACAAGTGTATTATACGAACTTTCAATAGTTCTAAAGTCGGGCTCGAAAGATCCATCATGACAGCCAGAATTCGCACAAGTAGGAATAAAAATATTATTATGAAGTGCTTGAAAAGCAGTGGCGTCAGGAAAATAGTTTGTAGTAGTATCCTTAGGAGAATTTAGATTAGGATTATCATAAGGATTAATTTCTACATCTTTTTTACAAGCTTGAAAAACTAAAGAAATAATAATGAATATATAAAGACTCTTTCTCATTGTTATATCAAATCAAATAGAGACTTATTACTTGCTGTTAGTCCTGCACCCATTATTTCATTTTTAAAACCTAAAATTTCAGCTATTGTTGGTGTAATATTTACTATATCTCCAATTTGATTATTTTCATTCCCTATTGTTAAATTAGAATCAACTCCGGGACCAATCATCATGTTAAAAATCCTTCTACTATTAGCATCTGAATGATCAAAGCCCGTAAAAGCATTAGCATCAACAATATTATTCGATTCTAAATTTCTACCATGTTCTGGTGAAACAATTAAAGTTGTATTACCAGCCATTTCAGGAATATTATTTTGAATATAATCCCATAAATGACCGACAGCATGATCAGTAGCGTGCAAGCTTTTTAAGTAGCCTGAAAAATCAGAATGACAGCCATCTACAGATGATAAATAAACTACTGAGAAAGTAGGTTTGAAGCGTTTTAGTACTTCACAAGCATAACCTACAGTTTGTCCATCTCTATTGTCTCCAACTGGAGGATGAGCAATTGTGCCATTTTCTTTTTTCACAAACATATCTTTTACAAATTGTTTGATCTCTGCTTTTTCTTCTTCAGTATTACCAATATTAGGTAAGGGTTTCCCTTGTGAATACCACACATTGTCTAAAAAATATTTCATTTTATACATAGGGTCCAACTCATCTTCAGGATGATATATTTTTGCATTTTTAAGATGCTTTTCTCCATCATCACCAAAAGTAATTGTAGGCGCTAAAAAATTAGCTCCAAATTGAGAGCCATAATCAGGGTGCAAACTATAATCCAATAAAGGAAGTGAATTACCAATTCCATTTCCTATAAACCAAGTTTTTGTTGCTTTTACCCCTTGATGTCTTCTTAGATACTCAAATATTGTTGGCATTGAAGGTTTCATTTTCAAACCTTGAGAATACAAATAGTTTCCTGTCAACAAAGTGTTTACCCCAGCATAATGACCAACTGTTGAGGCATTTACTTCCTTGAATAAAGTACCCTGTTGCTGTAAAGTTTGAGATAATAATTTAGGAATTGGAGTATCTCCACTTATTATTCCATCTGTACCGTAAACAATCTTATCGGTGGGTGGCGCGCCATCAAACATGTTATACATAATGTTTCCAACACTTGGATAATCTTGACTATCATCTAAATATCTTTGTAAAATAGATTCTTGCTGCCTAACTCCTCCTGCGAAAGCAACAAAAACAACATGGTCAGCCATGCGACTTCCAGTTGCCGCGAACAATCTTCCACTTGGCAAAATAAAAGGAGCTGTGATAGCAGCAGCACCTAAAGCTGTATTTTTTAAAAAATTTCTTCTTTTCATATTAATAAAACTGATATTCGTTAGATAAAGAAAATGCAGAATACACCATCTCTGCTGATACATCAGGATGTGATGCAAAGAAATTCAAGAAGAATTCTCGTTCTGCCTCTGTTAAGTCTCGTACATAAAACCGCTTATAAGTTTGTTCAATAAAAGCATTAAGATCAGTCCTCATAAGTGAATCAGATGGCAAAGTAACTCCTGACTTATTCATGAAATTACTTAAAACTACTTCATGAGCAACCTCCTTATCTCCAATTGATTCAATACAATTTGTAATCTCCACCAATTCGTTTGCTGACAAAGCCTTTTGAAACAAATTTGCATATAAAATAGAGATATATTGAGATATAGTTTTTAACTTATTTTTATTAGCATTATATGAAGTTGCGTTTACTTGGTTTACATCATAAATAATATCATCCTTTTTACAAGATGTAGCTAAAACTGATAAACAAAAAAATAGTAGAGTTATATTTTTCATAAGCGATTAGTTAAAGTGAGCATATTCATCCGTTTTCATTATTGCTCTTTGCATTTTCTGAAAATCTTTATCCAAAAAATAAGTTTCCATTAAAACAGCAGTTTCTTCAGTAGTTGGATTTCTTGCTAACAAAGTACCATAACACCACACAATAGTACCTTCATAAAATTCTTTAGTATTGCAAATAAGGTGTGTAAAATCACCTTTATTATTTACTGAACCACCTAATACTATTTGAGCAGTATTGTCTTCAATAATCTTATATACCTCATCAAATTCATACTGTGATGGATAACGAAAAAGAAGATTATCAAAAGCAGCATTAATAAAATTAAAAGTATTCATATTAATATTATCATAAACTGAATTGAAAATCATTCTTCTATGCATTTCATTGAGCTCAATTAGCCCGTTATAGTATTCCAATTCTGATATTAAAACATTATTTAATTTATGGTAATTTATAAGTTTCTTATTGGCTTCCAACATATTGCCATTAACTGAATCAACTAAATAAGCTGAATAATGATTACTCAATTGAGATCCTATATAACTATTAGAAGCCCCCTCAATCAATCGTACTTTTATCATATCATACATCCTATGATAATAGGCAAATTTATAAGATGAATCTCCTTCAATAAAACTGGTGTCAGATTGTAGTTTTATTATCAGGGCCCCTCTACTTTCTAAAGTAATATCTTTATCTCTTAAAAACTGAACATCACTTTCCATTTCTGTGTCAAGAGGTTCTCTTCCAAGTAAATCAATATATAAACGGTTTACATAATTTTCCAATAACAAAGTTGAGATTTTACCATAGTAAGGCGCATCATTGTCATTAATAATTTCAATATCTTTCTTACAGGATAATAACCCAATAAGGAAAAGGAATATATATAATGATTTATTATGCATCATATTTAAACTACTGTTTTATTC
>CATEYX010000147.1 GCA_949511925.1 Cryomorphaceae bacterium
ATATTTAAGATGAAAAAGTTAATGTATTTATTAGTTGCAGGATCACTTTCTGTATTTGCAGCTTGTGGTGGTGCGTCAACTACTGAAGGAGCAGCTACTGATGTTGCTGTTGAAGAAGTGGCTGAAGCTGTTGGATGCCAAGTTGAAGGTGGTACTTGTTTAGCAGATCATTCTTGTTGTGCGCCTAAAGCTGCTGCTTGTTGTTGTGGTGACGCTACTTGTGATGGTTCTTGTCATGGTGATGCTGCTGCTGCTGAAGCTCATGGTGATCATGCTCACGATCATGAAAAAGAAGCTGCTGCTTGTTGTTGTGGTGATGCTACTTGTGATGGTTCTTGTCATGGTGATGCTGCTGCTGCTGAAGAAGCTCATGGAGATCATGAAGGACACGATCACGAATAAGAATTCTTATTCTGAGAAATTAAAAAAAGGCATCCATTTGGGTGCCTTTTTTAGTTTTTATCTATCAAAAGTAAGTCGCATACCTCTTTGTGTTTCGTCAAAATTTCCATATTCATAAGCAATATGTCCGTTCACAAAAGTGTGTGTAATTTGTGCATTAAAGGTTTCTCCTTCAAATGGAGACCAACCGCATTTATAAAGAATATTATCTTTATTTACTTCCCAAGGGTTATCCAAATTAACCATTACTAGGTCAGCAAAATAGCCTTCACGAATAAAGCCTCTGTTTTCTACTTTAAAACAAACCGCAGGATTATGGCACATCTTTTCTACTACTTTTTCTATACTTATTTTTTTTTGTTTAACAAAAGCCAGCATAGCGGGTAAAGCATGTTGTACAAGCGGTCCTCCTGATGGAGCATTGAAATAAGTATTTGATTTTTCCTCCAAAGTATGAGGAGCATGATCAGTTGCAATTACATCTAACTTATCATCTAGTAAAGCTTGAAATAAAGCATCTTTGTCACTTGTTTTCTTAACTGCAGGATTCCATTTTATAAGAGTTCCTTTTTCAGCATACTTACTTTCATCAAACCAAAGATGATGGATGCAAACCTCAGCAGTTATTAGTTTCTGGGCTAAAGGCAAAGTATTGTCAAAAAGTGAAATTTCCTTTTCAGTTGAAAGGTGAAAAACATGAAGCCTTGTATTGTATTTTTTTGCCAATTCTACCGCCATTGATGAGGATTTGTAACAAGCCTCAGCACTTCTTATGTTTGGGTGTTCACTAATGGGAACTTCTTCTCCAAATTCCTTTTTTGCTTGTATTGTATTTTCTTGTATAGTCTGCTCATCCTCACAATGTACAGCAATTAACATTGGTGACTTGGCAAAGATTTCTTCCAAAACAGTTCTGTTATCCACCAACATACTTCCTGTTGAAGAGCCCATAAATATTTTTATTGCTCCTACTTTTTTAGGGTCAGTTTTAAGTACTTCCTCTAAGTTGTCATTACTTGCTCCCATAAAAAAGCTGTAGTTGGCCATTGAAGTTTGGGATGCGATTACATATTTATCTTCTAACAATTCTTGCGTTAGTGCTTGAGGATTGGTATTTGGCATTTCCATAAAGCTAGTAATACCTCCAGCAACAGCAGCTTTGCTTTCGGTATAAATATTAGCCTTGTGCGTTAAGCCTGGTTCACGGAAATGAACTTGATCGTCTATGACACCAGGTAAAAGGTGCAAGCCTTTAGCATCTATAATATAATCAGCCTTAATTGTTATTTCACTAGAAATTTCTTTGATTAATTGATTTTCAATCAATACATCTGCTTGATAAACTTGTCCTTCATTTACCAGTTTTGCATTTTTAATAAGTGTGAGCATTATTTATCTTTTCCAGTTTCTAAAGAAACTTTTTATTTTCATTTGAATTACTCCAATTACAGCCTCAAAGAATATACCTTCACTCATCTTTGAATTTCCTTCTGTTCGATCTGTAAAAATAACAGGTATTTCCACAACATTGAATCCGTATTTCCAAGCTTTGAATTTCATTTCAATTTGGAAAGCATAGCCAATAAACTGAATTTTGTCAAAATTTATAGTTTCTAAAACCAATCTTTTGTAGCATTTAAATCCAGCAGTAGAATCATGAATAGGCATTCCAGTAATCAATTTCACATATTTTGATGCGAAAAAGGACATGAGTAAACGAGACATTGGCCAGTTTACAATATTAACTCCTTTTACATATCGGGAGCCAATAGCTAATTCTCCTCCATCATGTAAGTTCGCGTTATAGAGTCTAATTAAATCATCAGGATTGTGTGAAAAATCAGCATCCATTTCAAAAATAAATTGATAGTCTCTTTGAAGTGCCCATTTGAAACCGTGAATGTAAGCAGTTCCTAGTCCTAATTTTCCTGCGCGTTCTTCAATATGTAATTGATTTGGAAATTGAGATTGTAATTTTTTTACAATAGCGGCTGTTCCGTCAGGAGATCCATCATCAACAATAAGGATGTGAAATAATTTTTCTAAAGAAAATACTTTGCTAATTATCTTTTCAATATTCTCCTTCTCGTTAAAGGTTGGAATTATGATTAAACTATCTGCCATTTTTGGAATTTAAAAGTGTAAAAATACAAAACAAATTTAGAAATAATTTATTGTGCTGATATTTTGATTTCATTAACTACTGATGGGTCTAAAAGAGTGCTAATATCTCCTAAATCATCACTTTCCCCTGCTGCAATTTTTCTCAATATTCGTCTCATTATTTTTCCTGAACGTGTTTTTGGTAGCCCACTAACAAACTGTATTTTATCTGCTTTAGCAATAGCTCCAACATTCTTTTGTACTAATGCATTTATTTCTTTTCGCAAGGCTTGCTCATTATTTGGTTTACTGTGGCAAATAACAAAAGCGTAAACTCCATTCCCTTTTATTGGATGTGCATAGCCAACAATAGCTGTTTCGCACACATTATAGTGTTCATCCATTGCACTTTCAATTTCAGCTGTCCCTAGGTTGTGTCCTGATACAATAATAACATCATCTACTCTTCCTGTTATTCGATACATCCCATTTTCGTCACGCAAGGCACCATCTCCTGTAAAGTAGTTATTTTCAAAATTGGAAAAATAAGTAGCCTTAAACCTTTTATGATTACCATAAATGGTGCGTGCCATTGAAGGCCAAGGAAATTTTATGCAGAGTCTTCCCTCTACATTATTTCCTTCAATTTCTTTTCCTTTCTCATCTACTAAACAAGGTTGTATCCCTGCAAGGGGCAGCGTTGCGAAACTTGGTTTTGAAGGGGTAACCCCTGCTAAATTAGAAATCATTATTCCTCCAGTTTCTGTTTGCCACCAAGTATCCACTATTGGGCAATTCCCTTTCCCTATTTCTTTGTCGTACCAATGCCAAGCATCTTCATTAATAGGCTCTCCAACGGTACCTAAAACTTTGAGTGAGGATAAATCATAAGGATTTACAAACTCCATTCCTTTTGCTTCTAAAGCTCGAATAGCAGTTGGAGCTGTATAAAAGATACTTACTTTATTTTCTTCAATAATTTGCCAGAACCGGCCAGCATCTGGGTAAGTAGGCACTCCTTCAAACATTATTGTTGTAGCTCCTGCTAAAAGCGGACCATACACAATATACGAATGTCCTGTTATCCAGCCAATATCGGCAGTACACCAATAAATATCTCCTTCGCTATATTGAAAAACATTCCGAAAACTATATTCAGTATAAACCATATAACCAGCAGTTGTATGCTGAATTCCTTTTGGTTTTCCGGTAGAACCAGAAGTATATAAAATGAAAAGAGGATCTTCTGAATCCATAATTTCAGCAGAGAAATTTGAGTTTGCTTTTTGCATTTCTTTATGCCACCAAACATCTCTTTCGCTTTTCATTGTAATTTTGCTTTTTGTGCGCTCTAAAACAATACATTTTTTTATTGATGGAGTAGAATCCATTGCCTCATCTGAAATGTCTTTTAGGGGAGTAATTTTTTCTCCTCTGAATCCGCCATCAGCAGTAATTAGGATTGTGCAATCGGCATCATTAATTCTATCAGATAATGATTTTGCTGAAAAACCAGCAAAAACAACTGAGTGTATAGCCCCAATCCTGGCACAGGCTAAAACCGCAATTGCCAATTCAGGAACCATAGGCATGTATAAACATATTCTATCTCCTTTTTTTGCACCATTACCTTTTAGCACATTCGAAAATCTACAGACTTCAACATGCAATTCTTTGTAAGAAAAACATCTGCTTTGCTCATTAGGATTATTGGCAATCCATTTTATAGCCGTTTGGTCACCTTTATTCTTTAGATGCCTATCCAAACAATTTTCTGTAATATTTAACTTTCCAGCTTCAAACCAGCTTAGCTCTGGTTTAGTAAAATCCCAAGAAAGTACCTTGTCCCATTTTTTATGCCAAGAAAATTGTTCTGCTTTTTTCTCCCAAAATGCTTCTGGATTTTCAATACTTTTTGCATATTCAATTTTGTATTGTTCTAAGGAATTTATGTTTTTACTCATTGTTGGTTTTTCTAATGCCTCAAAGATAGTAAAACAATTTATATTTAAAAACCAATTTTTTGAATTGAATGTGTAAATTAGCACCTTAATAAAACTAAAAACTATGAAACAATTTTTACTATCCGTAAGTGTGCTTTTTGCAATGAGCGTTAATGCTCAAGACTGTTCTGAATTATTTATTTCAGAGTATATTGAAGGACCAGGGAATAATAATGCTATTGAGATTTATAACCCCACAAATGCAACAATTGATTTGTCAACTTATACAATTAATAGATACGGAAATGGAGCAACTTCAGGACCAGACTCTTGGCCGTTAAGTGGTACAATTGCTGCAGGAGAAGCTATTGCTGTTGGAAATGGGCAAGCAGATTCTATTTGGGTATCAACTTATTGGTCTTTACCTGTTGACCAAGCATTTTATACTGCATCTGGGATACACGGTAGCGGACTTTATCCAACGCCATTTTATTTTAATGGTGATGATGCTATGACTTTAGAGAAAGGAGGAAGTATTATTGATATTTTTGGTAAAGTAGGAGAAGACCCAGGTGCTGCTTGGACGGATGATGCATCAGCTGGATATACAGATGCTAATGGAGGGACATGGTGGACAAAAAGACAAACTTTAGTAAGAAAGGCATCTGTAAAAAAAGGAGTATCAGTAAACCCTATATTATTTAATCCTACATTGGAATATGATTCTTTGCCTGATGGAACATATAGTGGAATGGGATCGCATTCTTGTGATTGTAGTACAGCGTCAGATTCGTGGGATTGTGATCCAGTAACGGGTTGTTTTGATCCAGGAAATGGAGCAGGACAATATACTTCTTTGTCTGATTGTAGTACAGCTTGTAATGCTACAGCAATAAATGAAACAGATGTTTCTTATGTAATGTATCCTAATCCAGTAGTTAAGGGAGGTGTTGTGTCAATAAATTCAAACTCAAAAATTCAAACTATTAGAGTAACAAATATTTTAGGAGGAAAGGTTATGAGTTTAAATACCCAGTCTATTTCAACTTCTGATTTATCAAAAGGAACTTACATTATATCCATTGAATTTACGGATGGAAGATTGAAGGAAAATAAATTAGTTATTAATTAATTTATAAAATAAAACATTAAAATGCTGATGGAAACATCAGCATTTTTTAATTACAATCAGTATGAAAAAAATTAGCATTTTATTATTAATTGTGACTCTAAGTTTTACGTCTGAAGCTCAAACTATACTTAGTGGAAAAGTGTTTGATAAAAATACGGGAGAATCATTAATTGGAGCAACTATAATTTATGGTAAAGGAATGGGTACTGCTACTGATGTAGATGGTAATTATTCTATTTCTTTGCCATCTGGTGAAAGAAGTTTACAGATTTCGTATGTTGGTTATAAAAAACTAGTTAAAACAGTAACTATTAACAGCCAACCACAAATATTAGATTTTAAGCTTAAAACTATTTTATTAAATGAAGTTCAAGTAGTAGCTGATATTGCTCGCGATAGAGAAACTCCTGTTGCCTTTTCAACTATTCCAATGAAAAAGATTAATGAAGAATTAGCTTCTCAAGATATTCCAATGGTTTTAAATTCAACTCCAGGAGTATACGCTACACAAAGCGGTGGTGGAGATGGAGATGCAAGAATTACCATTAGAGGATTTAACCAAAGAAATG
>CATEYX010000148.1 GCA_949511925.1 Cryomorphaceae bacterium
CCCTAAACATAAGTCCAACTTTTGGAGATTTGGATTCAGATGGAGATAAAGATATGCTTTTAGGAGATTCGGATGGGAAATTGCATTTCTTTACTAATCAAGCAGGAAATTTTACAATTACTGCACCTAATTACTTTAGTATTGATGTAGGATATTTTTCTCAACCTCAATTGGTGGATGTTGACCGTGATGGCTTACTAGATATTATTATTGGAGAGCAAGATGGCTCAGTTAATTATTGTCCAAATTCAGGAACAGCATCAATTGCTGCATTTGATACTATTATTAAAAACTGGGGTGGAATTGATGTAGACACTAACTATATAAGTACTGGTTATTCCAGCCCTAAGCTAATTGACAGCAATGGTGTTTATCAACTTTTTGTTGGAAGTTATACTGGAACAATATATCAATTTACAAATATTGACGGAAACCTAAATGGACAGTTCTCACCTATTTACAGCACTGCAACTAATCTTTGGGATGGTGGGAAATGTGCTTTTGCATTAGCGGATATTAATAACGATAATCAACCTGAAATGATACTAGGAAACCTCTCGGGGGGTATTGCTTTCTTTATTAGCGATAGCTTGCTTAATGACACAACAATAATACCAGTAAACACACTAAACAATAAGCAAACTAACTTTAGTGTTTTCCCTAACCCTGCAAGTAATAAAATAACAATTGAAAGTAACGAAACAGGAATTATAAAAATTAAAAATCTTTTAGGAAAAACGATTTATAAAGCAAGAAAGAGTAATTACTTACTTGAAATTAACACTTCCCAATTTGCTAATGGAATTTACATTTTGCAACTAAATGGAATGAGTACTAAGCTTCTTATTCAATAATTCTTTTCTACTGTTCTATTAAAATAGTTGTCATTCTTAACAAGTAACGAATTTACAAATGGCATAAAAAAAGCCCGAGCAAATGCTCGGGCTTTTTAATATTAAAAATTAACTAGTTCTTATTGAACAATTAGTTTCTTATTAATTATACCATCTGATTTTACTATTTCTAAGAAATAAATTCCTTTCGCATTATCACCTAAGTTTATCTGTTTAGAGTATTCACCAATGAACTGTTGTAAGTTTTCATTTATTAACTCCTCTCCTATTAAATTAAGTACTCTAACTTTTAAATCTTGAGCATCTTCTGATGTGAAACTCACATTAAAGATATCTCTAGACGGGTTAGGATAAACATCTAAGTTATTGATTGCACTGCCCCCTTCAAGTCTAATAGAAGTTGGTTGCGTCCAGAAGATTGGAGCTGTCCAATTAGCCGCTCTGTACGTTCCACCTGTTGGATCACACCATGTTCTAGCTGATGCACGGTAAGTTTGTCCTGGTATTAATCCATTCTTAGACTTATTAAGGGCTGGATACATTACTCCAAAGCCACCTGCGGTAATCCAAGAGGATCCAGTTATATCTGGTCTTAACTTGATACGAGCAAAACTGTAAGTAGATATTGAATCCCAAGTGAAGCTAGCCTTAGTATTTGTAGGTGTGCTTACAGTAAAGTTAATTACATTTTCACACACATCTGCTGTTGTAAAGTTTTGGATAGAAGACCATCCTGAAACGCCACCACCACAATACCAAGCTTTCATATAGTACTCATAAGTAGTTGAAGGAGTTAATCCTAAAATCTTCTTACTCGTAGTATTCAA
>CATEYX010000149.1 GCA_949511925.1 Cryomorphaceae bacterium
AAATTCCAAGATTTATTTACTGACGAGAAAAAAATATTTTATGTAAAAGATTGTCAATTGGATACGGACTTAGAAATTTTAATTCCTGATACTTATGTAAGCAATATAAGAGAACGATTGAACCTTTATAAGGAACTAAACAACTTTACTAAGGAAGAAGAAATAGTTGCTTTTATTGACAGATTGAATGACCGATTCGGTACAGCACCAAAAGCTATTTATAATGTTTGTGATGCATTAAGACTAAGATGGGTGGCCAAGAAAATTGGCTTTGAACGCATTATACTTAAGAATGGCAGCATGCGTGCTTACTTCCCATCTCAAGCCGATTCACCTTACTATAACTCAGAAATGTTTAAACGAGCATTGAATTATTTAAAACCTAATTTTGGAACTTGTGAGATGATTGAAAAAAAGGGGAAACTTTCCATGCGCATTAAGAACATCAACTCAATTGAGGGAGCTTTAGGAGTTTGCAAAGAAATTACTCAGTAAAAGAGGGAAGTCAAAATAAAAACCCAGTGAAATTTATAACTATTTTCATGCTATCAACAATAAAAACAACTTATTAACAATCGTTTTTTTTACTAGTCAATCACTTTTAATTCATCTAGGATTTAAGTAAAATTGCAAGGAGTATTAAAAAACAAAAATGTCAGAGAAAAGAACCATCAAAAACGCACTAATTTCCGTATTCCATAAGGACGGATTAGCACCCATTGTAAAGAAATTAAATGAGCTAGGAGTAAACATCTATTCAACGGGTGGAACTCAAAGCTTTATTGAAGAGCAAGGGATTGCTGTAAATCGTGTAGAAGACCTAACAACTTACCCTTCAATATTGGGTGGAAGAGTTAAAACTTTACACCCAAATGTATTTGGAGGAATACTGTCCAGAAGAGAGTTAGCAAGTGACAAAGAGCAATTGGAACAATACAACATTCCTGAATTTGATTTAGTAATTGTTGACCTCTACCCTTTTGAGAAAACAGTTACATCAGGAGCTAGCGAACAAGATATTATTGAAAAAATTGATATCGGTGGTATTTCATTAATCCGTGCAGCTGCAAAAAATTTCAAAGATGTATTAATCGTTTCTGAAATGAGCCAGTATGCTGAAACATTGGAAATATTAAACAATAATGGAGCCAGCACAAACATGGTTGAAAGAAAGAAATTTGCAGGTACTGCATTCAATATTTCTTCCCACTATGACACTGCTATTTTCAATTACTTTAATACTGAAAACACACCTGCATTCAAGGCAAGTATCCGTGAAGGAAAAACTTTGCGTTACGGAGAGAATCCTCATCAATCTGGTACTTTTTATGGTAACTTAGAGGCAATGTTTACCAAGCTAAACGGAAAAGAACTTTCCTACAACAACCTACTGGATGTTGATGCAGCCGTACACTTAATTGCTGAATTTAACGAAACTACTTTTGTCGTTTTAAAACACAACAATGCTTGTGGCTTAGCTAGCCGACCAAACTTACTTGACGCCTGGACAGCCGCTTTAGCTGGCGATCCTACTTCTGCTTTTGGTGGAGTGCTTATCACTAACAAAGAAGTAGATTTAGCAACTGCTGAAGAGATAAATAAATTATTTTATGAAGTATTAATTGCCCCTTCATTTGCAGCTGATGCCCTTGAATTATTGAAAGGGAAAAAGAATAGAGTACTTTTAAAACAAAATGAAGTTGCCTTACCAAAAGCACAATTCCGTACTGCACTTAATGGCGTGTTATACCAAGATAAAGATTTGAAAAGTGATGCAATTACCGACATGGTAACTGCTACTAAACTTGCACCAACACAAGAGCAATTATCGGATTTAGTATTTGCTTCTAAAGTATGTAAACACACAAAATCCAACACCATTGTATTTGCAAAAGGAAAACAATTGTTTGCTAGTGGAGTTGGGCAAACATCAAGAGTAGACGCACTAAAACAAGCGGTAGATAAAGCAAAAAACTTTGGTTTTGATTTGAATGGATGCGTAATGGCTTCTGATGCATTTTTTCCTTTCCCTGACTGTGTTGAATTAGCAGATAATGCAGGAATAAAAGCAGTAATACAACCTGGAGGATCAATAAAAGATAAATTATCAATTGACTATTGTAATGACAACAACATGACAATGGTATTAACTGGAACAAGACATTTTAAACACTAAAAAATAAAGATTATGGGATGGTTTGACTTTATGCAAGAAGCAATTGCTATTGATTTAGGAACTGCAAATACACTAATTATTTATAACGATAAAGTGGTTGTAGATGAACCCTCAATTGTTGCGAAAAACATCAGAACTGGTGACATAGTAGCTATTGGGAAAAAAGCCCAACAGATGCACGGAAAAACGCATAAAGAGATTGAAACTTTGCGTCCCCTGAAAGATGGAGTAATTGCTGACTTCCAATCCTCCGAGCAAATGATAAGAGGATTTATTGGTATGATTCCTAGAAAAAGATCCATCTTTTCCCCTGCTTTAAAAATGGTTATCTGTATTCCATCAGGAGTAACAGAGGTTGAAAAAAGAGCGGTAATTGATTCAGCAGAGCATGCTGGAGCAAAAGATGTTTGGCTGATACACGAACCTATGGCTGCTGCCATTGGGATTGGTATTGATGTATTAGAACCAAAAGGAAATATGGTAATTGATATTGGCGGTGGTACAACTGAAATTGCTGTTATTTCATTAGGAGGAATTGTTTGTGATAAATCAATTAGAGTTGCAGGTGATGAATTTACTGACAACATAAAAAACTATATGAAAACTAGGCATAATATTGCAGTGGGGGATATTATGGCTGAACAAATAAAAATAAATGTTGGCTCTGCACTTACCGAGCTAGAAGAACCACCCGCAAACTATGCTGTACATGGTAGAGATTTAATGAGTGGAATACCTAAAGAAGTAATCGTAACTTATAAAGAAATTGCAGGGTCACTTAACAACTCTATTGAACAAATTGAAGAAGCTGTAATGAGTGCTCTATTCAACACTCCACCAGCACTTTCGGCTGATATTTATAATGAAGGATTGTACTTAACAGGTGGAGGGTCAATGTTAAGAGGGCTAGATAAACGAATTTCAAGAAAAACAAAATTACCTGTATATGTTGCTGAAGATCCTTTAAGAGCTGTAGCGAGAGGAACAGGAATTGCGCTTAAAAATATAGAAAGCTATACCTTCTTAATTCAATAGCCCATAAGCGAAAATGTATAACCTATTACGATTTATTAAGATAAATCATTTTCTATTATTGTTTCTATTAATAGAAGGGTTTTCTGTCTTTTTATTGCTAAAAAATAATGGTTATCAAGCGAATAAAGCTATTGAGTTTAGCACACAATACTCTAGCCTTGTGTATAACTACACAACCTCATTTTCTGATTATGTAGCCCTGAAAGAAACGAACGAGTTTCTTATAAATGAAAATGCAAAGCTCCATTCTTTACTGAAAAATGAATCAGAATTTGCTGATTCAACTTTAATGAAAAACAAGCACTTTGACTACTATCCTGCCAAAGTGATAAATAGTTCAGTAAGCAAACGAAATAACTTTATCTCATTAAACAAAGGATTAAAACATGGCATAAAAGCAGGTATGGGTGTAATAACTAATCAGGGAGTTATTGGCGTTATCCATTCGGTAAGCGAAAATTATGCAATTGCTATTTCCTTACTCCACCGAAAATCAGCTATTGGTATTCAGCTGAATAAAAACAACCATAATGGAATTTTGAAATGGAAAGGATTTAATTATAAAAC
>CATEYX010000150.1 GCA_949511925.1 Cryomorphaceae bacterium
TCCGCCATATATCTACTGTTCTTGGATGTCAGTAAATCATAAGTATCACTAAGTTCATTATACCTATCTTGTAAAATAGTAAGTGCCTTTCCATTCTGAACAGAATCATTTCTTAATTCAGCAAGCTGATTTTCAATAATAAGGACTTTCCCTTCTTTTTCTTCTAAGGCGCTGTTTAATTGCAATACCTTTTTTTCACTTGCATTTAACTTATTGTTTGCCTTCTCGTGTTCAGACAATAAAGAATTATGAATTTTAGGTGCAACGCATGAGCTGACTAATAATAGAATAGCACTAAGGCATAAAATAGACTTTTTCATTTTAAAAATTTTTATATTTTCAAAACTACAAAGGAAGGAAGTGAAAATAGAAATGAATAATAATACTTTTCAACACGAGAATATGATAAGAAACTAACGACCCCAATAACCCTCAACCCAAATAAATCCGTCTAAACTGACCTCCCAAAAACCTGACACCCAATAATGTCCGCTTCTTTCGCGTATCCACTGTCCTTTTACCCAAATATACTCTCTATAAAAGTCACTCCATTTCCAGCGTCCTTCCACCCAAATATAATTTTTTCGGATGTTGTTAGGGCGTTTTACAATTACATGCGGCCGGCTTGGTTTTGCAACAACAACTCTTGAAGAATGCTGATGAGATGGACGCCTTTTAACCGTAATATCTTTATTACGATTAGTTTTTTTTAGTACTACTTTATTGGTTGTTTTGTTGTGTTTTGATTTTATTACAACTTGAGCAAAACTACTTTGAGGAAGAAATAAAACGGATCCAAAAAGAAGAATGAAACGAAAAACTATTTTTTTCATGGCTATATATTTTAAAGATTAGTACCTTTATACTTCAAACAAAAATTAAAGTTTAAAAGTATGAAAAAAATTATTAATTATTTTTTACAAGGTTTACTGTACATTGTTCCCATATCAGTAACATTCTATGTTGTCTATTGGACATTTCAAAAAATTGATGGAATACTCCCTTTTCAGTTTCCTGGACTTGGTTTAATTGTAATTATTGCACTTATTACATTTATTGGTTTTGCAGGTTCAGTCATTATTGCTAGCCCTATTAATTCCTTTTTTCAACGACTACTAAAAAAAGCTCCTTTACTAAGGACTATCTACTCATCAATGAAAGATTTGATGCAAACTTTTGTAGGCAAAAAGAAAGGATTTAATCAAGCTGTACTTATTAAACTATATGAAAATTCAACTATTGAACGTATAGGTTTTATAACAAATGAAAATTTAAATTCATTAGGAATTAAAGGTGGGAAAATTTTAGTCTATCTTCCACACTCTTATGCTTTTTCTGGGCAACTTTTTGTAGTAGAAAAATCCTATATCACCCCAATTGAAAAACCCTCATCTGAAATTATGAAATTAATCGTTTCGGGCGGTGTTACTGAAATTGAAAATTAAACCTAACTTTGTAGCATAAATTTCTCAGATTATGAAAATAACATTACTCTCTTTATTTGCCACCCTATTTTGTATAACATTAATTGCAGGAGACACAACAACTGTTCGTATACACGATCATACTGACATGACTTGGTACGGAAATTATGATGAATGGGGCGAACTTCCTGACGCAACAAAAGACTACCGAAAAGTATACTTAAATTATACTATGGGCTGCGCTACTGGCGGTTGCTCTGATTGGGATTATACTTCTCAAATTTTTGTTAGACACAGAACAGGAGAAATTGATTCAACACAACAAACAGCTCCTTTGTTTACAGTAAACGGAACCATAACAGACTCTATACATTACAGTAGTGACTCAACTTATTTTCATTTCTGGGACATCACAACTAATACTATAGATTCAACTCTAAATACGCATTATGAAATAATAGAGTTTAACGATACTAACAACCCAACAATTTCTACTGATACATTAAGTGGTTGGATGGCTAATTACTACAATATGGAATTTGATAGTTCAGGAAACATCATTGACTCAAATTTTGTATCTGCTAATACATCACTTTACCTTACTAATTACACTTGGTATACTATCTATGATGTAATTGAAAATTATGAATTGGCACGTGTAATTACGCCTTACGGAAGTGGTTTAGCAAACAACTGGGAGTTTACAACAGTATTTGATGTTACTGATTTTATTCAAATTCTAAGAGATTCTGTTGAAATTAGATGTCATTATAGTGGTTGGTCATCAGGATTTAGTGCTACCCTTGATTTTGAGTTTATTGAAGGAACGCCAGCTAGAGATGTTGTAAAAGTTGAAAACATTTATAGTGGTGGATATAACTATACTACTTCAAGCGACTTTGAAGCCAATAAATTAATACCGCAAACAAAATTTATTGAAGCAAATAGTTCTCTAGCAATGGTAAAAATGACAACAACAGGACATGGGTTTGACAACAATGCTTCTGCTGCTGAGTTTAAGCCAATTGATTATTTTGTGAAAGTTGATGGGTCTCTTACTCATACGCAATACAATTGGGATGCAGATTGTGGAGAAAATCCTATTTACCCTCAAGGGGGAACTTGGATTTATGATAGAGCAAACTGGTGTCCAGGAAAAAGAGCTCAAGCTTTTAACCATGAAATAACACCTCATATTACAGCAGGAGATTCTATTGAACTAAATATTGATTTCCAATCTTATTCCTGGAGTGGAACTCAAACTCCATCCTATATAATTGAATGTCAATTATTTCAATATGAAGATGCTAATTTTTCAAATTCAGCTGAAATAATTGACATTATCAAACCTTCATTAAAAGATGAATATAGCCGTAAAAACCCTATTTGCGGAAACCCTTTAATTATTATCAGAAATTATGGAAGTAGCCCATTAACTAATTTGGATATCGAATACAAAGTAGCAGGAGGCACCTCTCATACATATAGTTGGACTGGAAACTTAGCATTCCTTGAAACAGAAGAGGTAGAACTACCAAAACTAAGTAACTGGTCGGGAAGCGAAAATACATTTGAAGTAATACTTTCTAACCCTAACGGACAAGTAGATGATTATATAGCAAACAACACTATGAAAAGTGAATTTGAAAATGTACCGGAATATCCTGAAAATTTTGTGCTTTTTGTAAATACAAATGCAGGATCAATTGGCTCTTCACAAATATCAGAAACTTCTTGGGATTTATATAATGAAAATGGAAATATCGAATATTCAAGCGGAAATTTGATTGTGAATTCAGATTATAAAGATACTTTGACTTTTATAAAAGGTTGCTATACATTTGTTATGAATGATACAGATGAAGATGGATTAGATATTGATTGGTTAAATGGAGAAGGGGCAGGCATGGTGCGTTTTCGCGAAATAGGAGCTTCATGGTTAAAAGCTTTTAATGCAAATTTTGGAACAAATATTATTCATCAATTTTCGGTTGGTAATGCCCAAAATACGACTTCAGCTGAGCAAAATAGTAATTGGGAAATTTTCCCTAATCCAACAAAAAAAATCTTAACGATTGAAGGTATCTCAAATGAAAAAACAAAACTAACACTTCAAGATAATCTTGGAAAAATAATCTTGGAAAGAACAATAACCAACTCAGGCTTCACTTCAGAAATTATAAACTTAGAGCAATTTGAAAATGGAATTTATTTCATTAAAATATCTAACTCCAAAGAAGAAATAACTAAAAAAGTAGTAAAAATATAAATGAAATATTGTAATTCATTAACCCAATATTCACGATTCAAAACACGTGAGGTCAAAGTAGGAAATTTAGTTTTTGGGGGAAACAATCCTATTTATGTGCAGTCCATGACCACTTCTGATACTATGGACACAGAAGCTACTGTATCTGAATCCATAAGAATGATTGAATCAGGCTGTAAACTAGTACGTATAACTGCACCCAGCAAAAAGGAGGCTCACAATCTGAAAAATATTAAAGAGGAACTCTTAAAAAGAGGATATACTACTCCTATTGTTGCTGACATACATTACACTCCAAATGCAGCAGAAATTGCAGCTACCATTGTAGATAAAGTAAGAGTAAATCCTGGTAATTATGCTGACAAAAAGAAGTTTGAAGAAATTGAATATACTGATGAAAGTTATACAAACGAGCTAGAAAGAATAAGGAAAAAGTTCACCCCACTTGTAAAAATTTGTAAAGAGCACGGAACCGCTATGCGAATTGGTACAAATCATGGTTCTTTATCCGACAGGATATTGAGCAGATATGGAGACACTCCAAAAGGAATGGTAGAATCTGCAATGGAGTTTTTACGTATTTGCAGAGATGAAGATTATCATGAAATTATCCTTTCCATGAAAGCGTCTAACACTAGAGTTATGGTGCAGGCGTATAGAATGTTAGTGGCCGAAATGATACAAGAAGGAATGAATTATCCTCTTCATTTAGGAGTTACTGAAGCTGGTGAAGGTGAAGATGGAAGAATAAAATCAGCAGTAGGAATAGGAACTCTTTTGGCTGATGGAATTGGAGATACAATAAGAGTTTCATTAACAGAAGCTCCTGAGTTTGAAATGCCAGTTGCACAGCAATTACTATCTCATTTTAATGAAGTAGAAGGACATGAAAAAATAGAAGAAATTACAGAAAATCCGATTCATTCATTTGATTATCTAAAAAGAGAGACATCTAAAGTTTTAAATATAGGCAGTAATAATGTACCTGTAGTAATGGCTGACTTTTGTTTAAAAGAAAAAATTACTCCTGCCAGTTTTTTTGCATTTGGCTACAATTACTCTGTACCTTTAGATAAATGGCACCTTACTGATATGGCTGCTGATTATGTTTTTGTAGGTAATCATGATGTGAATTTTGAAGTACCAGGAACTTTAGGAGTCATTTACAATTATCAAAAGTGGAAGGAACACAAAAAGGGATTTCCTTTTCTAACGATAAATGATTATCTGGATGAAGCGGAAATTTCTGAAAAACTGAATATCGTTTATGTTTGTCTTTCTGATTTAAGTGAGGAGCTTTATACAAAGTTAAGAACAGATACTACAGCTGTTTTGATGATAGACACTTACAATGATAATGGCTTAGCAGAACAAAGAAAACTATTTGCAGAACTAATGATAAATAAAGTACAAACTCCTGTTATTATTGGAAGAGCTTATAGCGATTTATCGCAAGAGCAATTACAACTTTCAGCAAGTGCTGATTTTGGGGCTTTATTGCTAGATGGTTTAGGAGACGGAATATTTATTGCAGCAGAAAATTGTGGTTCGTACCAGTCAATAAATTCTTTAGCTTTTGGAATATTACAAGCTAGCCGTACTCGTATTTCAAAAACAGAATATATCTCATGCCCAAGCTGTGGAAGGACTCTTTTTGATCTTCAAGAAACCACAGCAAAAATCCGAAAAGAAACAAGTCATTTGAAAGGTCTTAAAATTGGAATAATGGGATGTATTGTAAATGGGCCTGGAGAAATGGCTGATGCGGATTATGGATATGTAGGTACTGGAAAAGGAAAGATTACACTTTATAAGGAACAAGCCGTGGTGGAAAAAAATATCCCTGAGGAAAAGGCTGTAACTGCCTTGATTGACCTTATCAAAGAGCATGGGGATTGGGTGGAGCAAATTAATTAAGAACAATAAATTTATTTTCATTATTCATAGCTTCTCTCTTATTAGTTACTTATATATTACTACTTTTTTAATAGTAACAAAAAGGTAACAGTTACTTTACAATACTTTTATTAGTTACTTTGCAATACTAATAATTAATAATAAGGTAAATAAGAAAAAGGCCTTAATTTTAGATCTCTAAGATTCTACGATACTGTTTTTTACACAACACTATATTTGAGTACATTTGCACTCAATAAATTAATTATATGATCAACATAACTAATCTTCACAAATCCTACCAAATGGGGGGAAATTCCTTGCATGTTTTAAAAGGAATTGACCTAAAAATTAATGAAGGCGAATTAGTTGCTATTATGGGGTCCTCTGGGTCTGGAAAGTCTACACTTTTAAATATTATTGGGATGTTGGATAACTATGAGTCAGGATCATACGATTTAGATAGTATTCCCATAAAAGATCTTGATGAAACAAAAGCAGCCAAATATCGAAATAAATTTCTGGGATTTGTTTTTCAATCTTTTAATTTAATAAACTATAAAACTGCTGTTGAAAATGTTGCACTTCCTCTTTATTATCAAGGAATGGGGAGTAAAGAACGTCAAGAAATAGCACATGAGTATCTAAAAAAAGTAGGATTATCCAAATGGGCAGGACACCTACCTAGTGAACTATCTGGTGGTCAAAAACAAAGAGTGGCTATTGCTCGAGCATTAGCATCACAACCAAAAGTACTACTAGCAGATGAGCCAACAGGAGCTTTAGACTCCCAAACTTCCGAAGAAGTAATGAGTCTGATAAAAAAAATAAATAATGAGGGGAAAACCATATTAGTTGTTACACACGAACATGAAATAGCTAATATGTGCAACAGGATAATTACATTAAAAGATGGCGTAATCATTACAGATATTAACACACAAAAATGATATTTAGTAAAGATAGTTGGAGAGAAATTTTTGACACAATTAAAAAAAATAAACTCAGAACATTTCTTTCTGGGTTTACTGTTGCTATGGGAATTTTTATTTTTGTAATACTATTTGGGTTTGGGAATGGTCTGCAAAATAGTTTTGCAAAATATTTTACTGATGACAAGGTCAATACTATAAGAATATACCCAAGTTCGACTTCTTTACCATACAAAGGCTACACCGCAAATAGAACGATAGAGTTTACTAATCAGGATCTTGTTGAAATAAAAGAAAATTTTAA
>CATEYX010000151.1 GCA_949511925.1 Cryomorphaceae bacterium
GATATATTTATTGATTTATTGTGTTACCGAAAATACGGACACAATGAAGGAGATGAACCAAGGTTTACTCAGCCAAAATTATATGAGGCAATTTCAAGACATAAAAATCCGAGAGAGATTTATAAAGAAAAATTGATGAATGAAGGAGTGGTGGAAGCAGGTATCGCCACTGAGTTAGAAAAAGATTTTCAAGATTTGTTGCAGGATAGATTTGCTAAAGCAAAAGAAATTAAGAAAGCTAAAATAACACGATTCTTAAAAGAAGAATGGAGTGAGATAAAACGAACTTTTACTGTTGATTTTAAGGGATCAAATGCTACAAATATTGGGAAGAAGAAGCTGAAGGAGTTGGCAAAATATTTGTATAATGTTCCCCAGGCAGATAAGTTATTTAAGAAAACAAGAAAGTTACTAGCTGACAGGAAAAAGATGGTAGAGGAATCCGATTCTTTGGATTGGGCAATGGGTGAATTATTAGCTTATGGTTCTCTTTTGGATGAAGGACATGATATCAGACTGAGTGGACAAGATGTAGAAAGAGGAACTTTCTCACATAGACATGCTATTCTTAAAGTAGAGCAATCGGAAGAGGAGGTGTGTCCGTTAAATAATGTAAGTACAAGTGCAAATTTTGAAGCGTATAACTCTTTGCTTTCAGAATATGGGGTGCTTGGTTTTGATTATGGGTATTCTATATCCACCCCAAATACCTTAACAATTTGGGAAGCTCAATTTGGGGATTTCTCAAATGGAGCTCAAATTATTTTTGATCAATTTATTTCTTGTTCTGAGGATAAATGGAAGGTGATGAGTGGTTTGGTTATGTTATTGCCTCACGGTTATGAAGGGCAAGGTGCAGAGCATTCTTCTGCAAGATTGGAACGTTATCTGCAAATGTGTGCTAAGTATAATATGCAGATTGTAAATTGTACTACTCCAGCAAACTTTTATCATGTGCTTAGAAGACAATTGAAAAGGGAATACAGAAAGCCCTTACTAGTATTTACTCCTAAAAGTTTACTTAGGCATCCTAAATGTGTTTCTTCTATTTCGGATTTGGCAGATGGGAAGTTTGAAGGTATTATTGATGATACTATTGCAACAAAATCAGTAGATAAATTGGTGCTTTGTAGTGGAAAAATCTACTATGAATTATTAGAAAGAAGAGAACAAGAAAAATCAGAAAATATAGCTTTAGTTAGAGTAGAACAATTATTTCCGTTAGATAAAGAAAAAATAATTGAGGTGATTGAAAAATACAAGGCTAAAGAAATCGTTTGGGTACAGGAAGAACCCCAAAATATGGGAGCTTGGACTTTTATCATGTCTGAGTTAAGAACAGTTAATATTGATGTTATTTCTAGAGAAGCTTCAGCAGCAACTGCTACAGGTTCTAGCAAAACATCATCAGCAGAACAAAACGAGTTAATTAATAAAGTTTTTAAAAAATAAGGCATGTTATTAGAAATGAGGGTTCCAAGTCCGGGAGAGTCAATATCAGAGGTAGAAATTGCAGAATGGCTAGTTGAAGATGGTGATTATGTAGAAAAAGATCAAGCTATTGCAGAGATTGATTCTGATAAAGCAACTTTAGAATTGCCAGCAGAAGAAAGTGGAACTATAAAAATTGTTGTGGGTGATGGCGAAACAGTTGCAGTAGGTGACATTGTTTGTATTATTGATACTTCAGCAAAGGGAGAAGCAAAAGTAAAAACTACGAAAGATGATGTTGCTGAAACTCCAAAGGCTGCTGCAAAATCAGCTACTGATTTAGGTGGAGCAAAAGCTACACCGTTGGCATCTGCTATGATTAGCGAGCATGATATCTCAGCAAAGGAATTAAAAGGAACAGGAGAGGCTGGTAAAATTACTAAGAGTGATGTTTTAGGAGCGATACAAGGCAGTTCAACTGAGGGACCAAGAGGAACTTCTCGTAAAAAGATGTCATCCTTAAGAAGAAAAATTGCGAGTAGATTAGTTGCAGTTAAGAATGAAACGGCAATGCTTACTACTTTTAATGAAGTAGATATGACAGCAATTTTTGATATCAGAAAAGAATACAAAGAACAGTTTAAAGAAAAATATGGAGTTGGTTTAGGCTTTATGTCTTTCTTTACTAAAGCGGTTACTACAGCTTTACAGGAGTTTAAGGATGTAAATGCTATGATTGATGGGAATGAAGTGATCCATCATAATTACACCGATATTGGTATTGCGGTAAGTGCACCAAAAGGATTGATGGTTCCTGTGGTTAGGAATGCAGAATTAATGAATTTTCAAGAGGTAGAAACGGACATTAAGCGTTTGGCAATAAAAGCCAGAGATGGAAAAATTACAATTAATGAAATGTTAGGAGGAACTTTTACAATTACAAATGGTGGGGTGTTTGGTTCTATGCTTTCAACTCCTATTATTAATCCCCCGCAATCAGCAATTTTAGGAATGCATAATATTGTAGAGCGACCAATGGCGGTTAATGGTGAGGTAAAGATTAGACCAATTATGTATGTAGCCCTTTCCTATGACCATAGGGTTATTGACGGTAGAGAATCAGTTGGTTTCTTAGTTAGGGTAAAAGAATGTTTGGAAAACCCAAATAAACACCTTATGGATGGGGATGTGAAAAAAACTTTAGGTTTATAAAGCTCTTAAAAAAACAAGGTGAAAAGTAGTTTTTTTAGTGCACTTTACTAACCTAATTTCAGGTTTTAAAGAAAAATATTAAGTAGGCTTTAGTTTTATTAATAATACAATTATATTAATTTTTGTTCTTTAGAGCAAAACCAAGTTTTTCGAGAGTCAGAGGTTTTTTCAGATTTTACTATATTATTTTTATCAGTATATTTCTTGCCGTAAATTTGTAATCTAAATTTGGATGGATTAAATGGATTTTTAAAATCTTTAAGCTCTGCTCCACCTGAATTATAGCTATCATTCATTACTCTTTGTATATTTTTTATCAAGTTAATTTTCAAATCTTTAGTAAGATTACCCCATTTTTCTTCTGGGTGTATTTTTGATGCGTAAAGACTTTCTGATTTAATATAATTCCCTACTCCAGGAAAATATTTTTGATCCATAATTATTGAGCAGATAGATTTTTTTGCTTTTATTTTTGTTTCTAAATAATTTAAATGGATTTTTAAATTATATGATTTATTGAGAAGATCATGATTAGAATTAAATTTTTCATTAAATTGAGATTGTGTTATGATCTTCATATTCCCAAACTTTCTTACATCTTTAAAAAAAATTTCGTTATTTGAATCAAAAATACGAAAATGACAATGCTTTATTAAATCATTTGACCAACCTCCAGTCATACCTAAATGGAAATTAAATATTTGATTATTATCTAGATCTAAAAATATATTTTTACCGATAGTATATGTTGGTTTAACAATTTTTAAATTATTACTTATAGTATTAAATATATTAAAATATTTATCATTATAATATTCAGAAATAATTTCAAATTCTATTTGTTTACTTTTTAAAAAGAATTCGTTGAAATAATCTGAAGCTATTTTTACTTCTGGTCCTTCTGGCATCTTTTTTGTAAAGGAAGTATTATTTTAAATTTTTTAATTCAGGATCATCTTTCATATCTTTTTCTTGAGATTGATGAGAATAATTTATCATATAAAAAAGTCCGAATATGTAAATTGAAAAAATAACAAAACCTACTATAAGCATTCCTGAATTCATGATTTTCTTCTTTGTCTGATTGCTATAGCAAATAATAGAATTGTTCCTGGCCAATGTGCAGAGTATTGTGCTTCTTCAGGAAAACCAAATATGTGAAAGCCAATGGAATACAGCATGCAAATAAATGCTAAAATTACAGGGTAATAAACGGCGATAAATGATTTCATTTTTTTATTATTCATTTTGCGAATGTATAGATAATTTAATTATAAATTATACAAAATATTAATTTATTTTTTTGCAGTAAACTTTGCTAAGTTTACAAGTCGCTAAATATATTTAAGATGAGTATTTTAATTCGGTAATAAATAAAAATCTATTCACTTGAATGGATTTATTTTTGATGGATCCCTCAATCCTAAGTTTTAACTTTTAACCTCCCAAGTTTCTCCTGATTTTAAGAGTTCATCCACCGTTTTGAATTTAGCATTTTCTTTTTCGTATTCTAACTGACTAAGAAGTCCCTCATCAAAAGTTGAGAACCTTACAGCTCGAATAATTCCTAATGCAGCAGGGAATTCTGGAGGCCTCATCCTGGCTACCATAGCGTGTAAAGTAGGGTCCTGTTCTTTTGCATCATGAATCAAAATATCTTTCTCTGTTACATTATTTTCTCCAATAGTAACAACCTCTAATTTGAATCCATTTAGAATAATACCTTGATTCATTTCTGAACCAAATAGCATTGGCTTACCATCTTCCAGTATAATTTGTGCGTTTTGTTTTACTTCTTTTCCGGTAATATCTGCAAATGTTTTGTCGTTAAAAATAACACAGTTTTGTAAAATCTCTACCAGTGAAGTTCCTCTATGTTCTTCTGCTTCAGTAAATATTTTTTGCATTAATTTTGGGTTTGTATCTACTACCCTTGCAAAGAAAGATCCTTGCGCTCCAATTGCCAAATCAGAGGGAGAAAATGGCTCATCAGTTGTCCCGTGAGGATTCGATTTTGTCTTTATTCCTTTTTTGGAAGTAGGCGAAAACTGTCCTTTCGTTAGTCCGTAAATTTCATTATTAAAGAGTAAAATATTAATATCAATATTTCTTCTTAGGGCGTGTATAAAATGATTCCCTCCAATAGCCAGTGCGTCACCATCTCCAGTAATTTGCCAAACACTAAGTTTTGGATTTGCTAATTTTACTCCTGTAGCAAATGCAGGTGCTCTACCATGTATCGTATGAAATCCATAAGTATTCATATAGTATGGAAAACGTGATGAGCAACCAATTCCTGAAATGAAAACAAAGTCTTCCTTTTTTCTTTCTAGAGCAGGTAGCGCTTTTTGCATCGCTCTTAATATTGCGTAGTCTCCACATCCAGGACACCATTTTACCTCTTGATCACTAGTAAAATCTTTATTTGTTAAATGCTCCATATTATTTTGATAATAAGGTTTTAAAATGAGATTCTAATTCAATTGTAGTAAAAGGAAACCCTTGTATTTTGTTGTACTGATGAAAAATAGTTCCTTGGAAATTCATTCTTAGGTAATTAGCAAACTGCCCAGAATTTAGTTCACACACTATAATTTGTTTATAGTTTTTAAATATTTCTGATGTATTTCTTGGAAGTGGGTTGATGAAATTGAATTGACAGAGAGCAATCTTTTGCCCTTTCTTCAGCAAAGTATCTACCACAGAATACAAGGATCCATGGGTTCCTCCCCATCCAATAACTAATAAATCACCTTTTTCCTTGCCAAATATCTCTTGATTTGGAATTATATTTGCAATTCTTTTTATTTTTTCAGCTCTTATGCCAACCATCTTTTCATGATTCTCTGCATCATAAGAGACATTTCCAGTAATGTCTTCTTTTTCAAGTCCCCCTAGCCTATGTTCTAATCCTTTCGTTCCAGGCAATGCTAATTTTCTAGCTAATGTTTTTTCATTTCTAGCGTAAGGTTGATATTCTTCTCCTTCAATTGCTATACTAGGGTTAATTTCTGGCATATCCATTGTTGATTTTATCTTCCAAGGTTCAGCGCCATTACCTAAATACCCGTCAGAAAGTAAAACAACAGGCGTATTGTGTTCTAATGTTATTTTTGATGCCATATATGCCCAATCAAAGCAATTACCAGGTGTTGAGCTTGCCAAAACTACTGAAGGGCTTTCTCCATTTCTCCCGTAAAGGGCTTGCATTAAATCTGATTGTTCTGTTTTGGTTGGCAATCCTGTTGATGGCCCTCCTCTTTGCACATTCACAACTACTAAAGGCAATTCCGCCATAATCGCTAATCCTAACCCTTCTCCTTTTAGGGCTAGACCTGGTCCTGATGTTGTGGTAATGGCTAAACTTCCAGTAAAACTTGCCCCAATTGCAGAGCAGATTCCAGCAATTTCATCTTCTGCCTGAAAAGTTTTTACGCCTAAATTTTTATGTTTTGCTAGCTCATGTAAAATATCTGAAGCTGGAGTGATGGGATATGATCCTAAAAATAATTCTTTATTTGCTCTTTCGGCAGCAGCTAAAAACCCCCAGGCAATAGCCTGATTTCCCATTACATTTCTGTAAGTACCTGATTTTAAATTTGCAGATAGTACAGTGTAGGATGAAGGTAAGGCCTCTATAGTATCTGCAAAATTATATCCTGCATGCATAACCTTAATATTAGCAGCAACAACTTCAGGTTTTTTAGCAAATTTCTTTTGTAAAAATTTTTCAGTTTGCTCCATTGGTCGGTTAAACATCCAATAGACTACTCCTAAAGCAAACATGTTTTTTGATCGCCCAATACTTTTCCCATCTAACCCAGAATCCTTTAAAGCTTCTCGTGTTAATTTGGTGATTGGCGCTTGTATAATATTATAACCATCGAAAGAATTATCATCCAAAGGTGAAGTTTCGTATCCTGCTTTTACTAAATCTCGTTTTGTAAACGTATCAATATTTACAATGATGGTTCCTCCTTTCTTAATCCAATTTTTATTGGCTTTTAAGGCAGCAGGATTCATAGCGACTAACACATCAGCAATATCACCTGGAGTATTAATGTCAATTCTTCCAATATGAATTTGAAAGCCTGAAACTCCAGCAACAGTTCCTTGTGGGGCTCTAATTTCAGCAGGATAATCTGGGAAAGTAGCCAAATCATTACCAAGCAGAGCAGAAGTATCCGTAAACTGAGTTCCGGTTAATTGCATCCCATCTCCTGAATCACCAGCAAATTTGATAACAACCTTTTCTAAATCAATAACCTTAGTAGTAGTATCCATTATTCGTTTTTAGCCAAAAATTAACGATAGCAAAAGTACGAACCTTAGGTATAACTTGAGGGTATTTAAATGATTATTTTATCTCTCATTTAGAATAAGTATAAATTAATGGGCTATGTTATTTCTATCTAAAAATGTTATATTTTTACATTCGTTTAATTAAGATAATAATAACATGGCAATTAGAATAACAGATGACTGTATAAATTGTGAGGCTTGTGAGCCAGAATGCCCAAATAATGCAATATATGCACCTGAGGAAACATGGAAAATGTCAGATGGTACTAGTGTCCAAAATGATACAGAAAATGAAGCTGGATCAGATGATTTCTTTTATATAGCAACTGACAAATGTACTGAGTGTATAGGTTTTCATGAAGAACCTCAATGTGCTGCTGTTTGTCCAGTTGACTGTTGTTTGCCTGATGATGATAATGTAGAGACAGAAGCAGAACTAATGACCAAAAAAGATATTTTACACGTTTAGTCGAAATGAAATATTTATGTAAAAAAGGGAAGCATTTGATTCCCTTTTCTTATTCTGTAAAAAAGTACCTGAAATCAATAGTAACAAAATTACCAAGCATATCGAAATAGAATTTTTTATTCTCATTAAATATATTTGTTTTGTCATCATATTCTGGATAAATTCTACCAATTGCTTTCCAAGGTCTATGTAGGCTAGTTCCTAAATAATAGTATCCTTTACTCTCTGTTCTATATTCCATTCCCACATTCGCTAAAAGAGCACTATATCCTCCATTTTTTCTAGTTGTATTTTGAAAATAAAAATTATTTTTTTCTTCACCATAAGAGAAAATGTCAGAGGCTAATACATTATGCGAGATTCCAAAAGCAATATTCAGGTGCCAATTTTCTGAAGCACGAACATAAGTAAGTAATTGTATAGGGAATTCATACGTTCGCATACCAAAAGCAGTAAAATCAGCTAAGTTAATATCGCTATTAGTTATTGAAAGTTTAAAATTTCTTTGCGTATAATTTAATCCAGATTCTACAGAGAAAGTTTTGTTTATCTGATGTCGGATAACCATCCCAAATGAGTTGCTATATTTAGGTTTTAAGTTAAAAATATAAGAAGCGGAACTCTTACTCAGATCAGCAGCATTAAAATATGCAGCAGGAATTATTGGTTTGTATTGTAAGCCAAATGTAGTTTTACTATTTTGAGATTTTGCATTAAAGGCAAAATAAAAAAATAGGATAAAAAGAATTTTACCCTTCATTAGCTCTTACCACAATATTAGGATCTACCTTTTGATTTAGCAA
>CATEYX010000152.1 GCA_949511925.1 Cryomorphaceae bacterium
ATGATTGCCGATAAGTTTATTGGTTTCAAAAAATCAATTTTGCTAGGAGGAATCTTAATGGCATTGGGACATTTCTCTATGGCATTCTATTTTAAAAGCGATGTTCTAGGATTTGAAGTGTCGGCTATTAACCACTTTTTCTTTTATACAGCACTTGCACTTTTAATTGTCGGAAACGGATTTTTCAAACCTAATATCTCTACCATGGTAGGGAGATTATACCCAGATGGTGATGACAGAAGAGATTCTGGATTTACCATCTTTTATATGGGAATAAATGCCGGAGCCTTTTTAGCACCATTAGTTTGTGGCTGGGTAGGTTATGCATATGGTTGGCACTATGGTTTTGGAGCTGCTGGAATTGGAATGATTGCTGGTTTATTAGTTTTTATGAAGGGCATGAATGATGGAGTATTTGGTGATAATGGGCAACAACCAGCTGAATACATAGAGAAAAAAATGTACGGAATGCGTACAGATTACTTTTTCTATTTAGTAGCAGCACTTATGGTGCCTATTGCAGCATTCTTAGTTAAGTATAATGCTTTAGAAGTGTTAGAAGGAATGCATTTACATTCTGCATTACTTTCTTTGTTAGGTGTAGTTATATTAGGTATTTTGGCTAAAAAAATGATTGAACTTTCAAGAATGGAAGTATTCCGTTTATTAAGTGTTTTGGTTTTAACATTACTGATTACAGTTTTCTGGTCGTTCTTTGAGTTAGCAGGTACTGCAATTACTTTATTTGCTGAAAGAAATGTAAACCTTACATTATTAAATGCTTCACAAACTAATGCAATAAATCCTGGTTATATTATTTTCTTAGCCATCCCATTTTCAATGATGTGGGTATATTTATCAAAAACACAAAGAAACCCAACTACTCCTAACAAATTTGCCTTAGGTATTTTACAGTTAGGTTTAGGGTTTTTAGTATTTGCAATGAGTGCACAATACATGGATGCTGCTGGTCGTACTCCTTTTATGTTCCTTATGATCGGATATTTACTATTAACAACCGGGGAATTATTTATCTCACCTATTGGCCTTAGTAAGGTAACTGAACTTTCACCAAAAAGTATGACAGCCTTTATGATGGGAGTTTATTTCTTATCCTCATCATATGCGCATTATATTTCAGGAGCAATTGCTAAATTAACTACCTCAAATGAATCCGGAGTGATTCCTGAACCAGGCTTTATGACAACAATAATTGAAAAAGTAACTGGTTTTGCAGGTGGTTACTCTGAATCATCAGTTGAAGGCGTACAGTCTTTAGTAAGTTATACTTCAGTATTTACACAAGTTGGTGTTGTTGCAATAGGAATGGCTATTTTAGCGTTTATTCTGTCTCCAGTACTTAAAAAATGGATGCATGGCGTTCACTAATCAAAATAAATAAAAAAAAAATTACGATGAAAAACATAATATTAGTATTATTAGTTGCATTATCTATTAACGGATTTGCACAACAAAAAGAAATTGAGTGGCATACTGATGTCAACAAGGCCGTTAATATTTCAGTAGAAACAGGAAAGCCACTTTTCTTCTTTTTCACAGGAAGTGATTGGTGTGGATGGTGTAAAAAATTAGTTAAAGAAGTATTTGTAAAACCAGAGTTTAAGGCATGGGCTGCAAAAAATGCAATTCTTGTTGAACTTGATTTCCCAAGAAGAACACCAATTTCTGATGATTTAAAAAAACAAAATAGAGAATTAGGAAATATGTTTGGTGTAAGAGGATATCCTACAGGTTGGCTTGTCACTCCAACTATTGAAGACGGGAAAGTAAACTTTAACAAGTTAGGCTCTCTAGGCTATGTAGCTGGTGGGCCAAAAGCTTGGATAGCTGGAGCTAATAAAATTCTAAAAACTAAATAATGAAAAATCTACTTCTTTTAGTTTTCGTTTGTAGTTCATTATTCTCTTTTTCACAAGGAGAAAAAAAAGTAGCAATTGATTGGATTCCCTTAGAGAAAGCAGAAGAATTTGCTAAAAAATATGATAAAAATATTTTTATTTTATTCTTCCGTCCAGGTTGTGATTATTGCGAAAAGATGAAAAAAACAACACTTACTGATCCAGTAGTTGTAAAACTAATCAATGAGAATTTTTTTCCAGTCATGATTAATGGCAAGGATAAAAATCCAATTACTTACAATGGTACAGTATATGTAAATGAGCACCCAGCACCAGAAGATGCACCTTGGCGACATGACCTTTATGTCAAATTAGTTGATCCTGTAAAAGGGAATTACTACTGGCCAGATGTCGTAATAATAAGTGGTAAGCTAGAGAAACAAACTCAGTTCCCAGGCTTTCAGCCTAAAGCACAATTATTAAGAGGTTTAAAACCTTATACGAATAACTAAATAATAAAAAAGGAGTTGATAATTAAATCAACTCCTTTTCTTTTATAAAATGGGTGACTGATGGGACTCGAACCCACGACCCCCGGTACCACAAACCAGTGCTCTAACCAGCTGAGCTACAATCACCATTTAGCGGCTGCAAATATATAATTTTATACTATAATGC
>CATEYX010000153.1 GCA_949511925.1 Cryomorphaceae bacterium
CAGCTCCCATTTGTAATGCAGATGCAACATCATTTCCATTGCTTATACATCCAGAAAGTAAAATTGTTTTATGAAAAAACTGTTTTATTTCATTTACTAACGCAATTGGATTTAGAATACCTGCATGGCCTCCAGCACCTGCAGCAACAAGGATTAAGCCATCTACTCCAGCTTCTGCTGCTTTTTCTGCATGTCTTCTTTTTATAATATCATGGTATACTAACCCTCCATAGCTATGAACGGCATCAACCAAATCTGATACTGCACCTAATGAAGTAATAATTAAAGGTACTTGATGCTTCATACAAATTTCCAAATCTGGCTGAACTCTTGGGTTTGTAGGATGTACTATTAGGTTTACTCCAAAAGGAGCCGCTTTCTTTCCCGTTTCTTTTTCAAAAGATGCAAGTGCTTCTTTTATTTCTATAACCCATTGTTCAAAGCCTTCTGTTGTTCTATGATTTAATGCAGGAAAAGTACCTACTACTCCATTTTTACAACATTCAATCACTAATTTAGGGCCTGATATTAAGAATAAAGGGGCTGCTATAGCTGGAATAGAAAGATTATTTATAAAATTAGGTTTCATATTTATTTTTTAATTAAAAGGGTCCATTCAAATTCAAAAGTGGATACTAAATCATTATTTTCATCTATACCTTTAGAAGTAAGCCATAATGTTTGAGGTTTATCCGTTTCTAATAATTTTTTAATAGCATTTGTTATCAAATCAGCTGAATTACAAGAAAAAGTGATTCTCCCTTGTGCTTTTTTTGAAAAGTTTGCTTTATTATTTAAAACTAACATCGAAACTTTTCTCTTTGAGGTTTGAATTTCTTGCATCAACAACATACCTGTAGTTAACTCCGCAGCCATTCCTTGAACTGCCCAAAACATAGAATTGAATGGATTTTGATTAATCCAACGATGTTTTACTTTGGCCTCGCAAAAAGATTGCTCTAATAATGTTACACGTATTCCACATAACCATACCGAGGGAAGTCTTAGTAAGGTAAATAAGCTAATTTGGAACTTTGAGAATTTCATTAATTTTCTAGAAATATTAAAGGATCAATATAATCTAAATCAAAAGCATCTGCAACCTCTTTATAAACTATGCTACCATTTATAATGTTTAATCCTTTAGCCAGAGCTTTATTCTCAACACTAGCAAGTTTCCATCCCTTATTTGCTAGTTCTAAGGCATATCTCAGAGTTGCATTAGTTAATGCTGTCGTTGAGGTAAATGGAACAGCTCCTGGCATGTTTGTTACCGCATAATGAATAATACCTTCTTTTATAAAAATAGGTGAATCATGCGTGGTGGGTTCACTTGTTTCAAAACATCCACCTTGATCGATAGCTACATCAACTAAAACAGTTCCTGGAAGCATCATTGAAAGCATTTCTTTTCGAATTAATTTTGGAGCTTTAGATCCAGGAATTAAAACGGTTCCTATTATTAAGTGTGAACGTCGAACTTCTTTATCAATTGTATGAGCTGTAGAATATACGGGGGTAACATTGGCAGGCATAATACTTTCTAAGGTACGCAATCGATTTAAATTAGTGTCTAAAATCGTAACATTAGCGCCCAAACCTGCAGCCATTCTTGCAGCCTCTGTTCCAGAAACACCTCCACCAATTATTAAAACATTTGCAGGTTTCACACCCGTAACACCACCTAATAATATCCCAAGGCCTCCCTGTGGTTTTTCTAAATATTTAGCTCCCTCTTGAGTAGCCATTCTACCAGCAACTTCAGACATAGGAATTAGTAGCGGTAAAGTTCCGTTATCTTCAACTGTTTCATAAGCTAAACACACTGCACCGGCCTTAATCATTGCTTTTGTAAGTGTCTCGCTGGAAGCAAAATGAAAATAAGTGAATAATAATTGATTGGGTTGAATTAAATCATATTCTGCAGCTATAGGTTCTTTAACCTTTATTATCATTTCTGCTAACTTATAAACACCTTCAATGGAATCAGAAAAAGAACATCCTACCTTTTCAAATTCAGTATCTGAAAAACCACTTAATTCTCCAGCACCTCGTTGAATATTAACATCATGCCCTGATCTAATTAGGGCCTGTGCTCCAGCTGGAGTGACTCCTACTCTAGATTCATGCGGTTTAATTTCTGTTGGAACTCCTATTTTCATTTTAAATCAACTTTAAGTTAAACATATGTATATACATATAAAATAAAAATTTTATCGAAGATATAAATTTGAAGAACATTCTGTCATTAATTAAGGGAAAAGTAAATTCTAATTTATAACTTGTATAGAACAAATTATAACTTATGAAATATTTTAATAAAACAAGGACTATCGAGCAAAAGGTGACAGATCGAGAAATGATACATCTGTTAGAACGTCAAACAGAGTTATTAAATGACATTCTGATTGAACTTAAAAGCCAGAGAAAAGAATAGATTTTTTAAAAACATTGAAAACAAAAAACCTTCTAGTAATTAAGAAG
>CATEYX010000154.1 GCA_949511925.1 Cryomorphaceae bacterium
AAGGAAGATTTGGCGAATAAGCGCTAAAGGAAATACTGTTTTAGCATTTTTTTCAGTGGTTGCAATAGGCCAAATCTATCCACTTTACTTTGCAAATTTATAAAATTTTATAAAATTGCGGTTATTTTTAGTTTTTATTTATCGGGTATTTTTCTAACTAGTCAATTTACTAAAATGTTCTTCTAGGTCAATATTATTTTTCTGATAATTGGAAATCAATTGATCATCTACAATTTTCCCTTTATTGATGATGATTACTCGATTACACATTTTATCTACTTCTTGCATAATATGTGTGGAAAGCAATACAGTTTTATTTCCCCCTACTTCCTTTATTAGATTTCTTATTTCCACCAATTGATTAGGATCTAAACCTGTTGTTGGTTCATCTAGAATTAAAATTTCAGGATTGTGAATTAAGGCTGCAGCCAAACCGACTCTTTGTTTAAACCCTTTGGAAAGCCCTTCTATTTTTTTACTTTGCTCATCTGTTAAACCTGTTTGTTGAATTATTTCAGAAATACGATTATTAAGATTTTGAACTTTATAAATTCTGCCAACAAAAGTTAAGTATTCTTTAATGTACATGTCAGTGTATAGCGGATTGTGTTCTGGCAGATAACCAATTTTTGCTTTTACTTTTAAGTTTTGCTCTAAAGTATCCAAATCACAAACTTGTACCTTACCACTGTCTTGCTCTAAATAACAAGTAATAATTTTCATTAAGGTAGATTTTCCAGCCCCATTAGGACCAAGGAATCCAACTATTTCTCCTTTGTTTAATGAAAAGGAAACATCAGTCAGTGCCTGTTGCTTTCCGTAAAATTTATTGACATTTTTAATGTTGATTGACATGCTGTAAAGATAAAAAAGTGAAAAGAATTACTCTATAATAATTTTCTTTTCTACACTTCCATTGTCATAAATATAGAAGAGTGGATTGTTATTTTTAGCTATTGAAGTTCTGCCCAACACATCTCTAATTTTTATCAGTTTCTTTTCTGTATGTATTTCAGTAATAGCAGAAGGGGTAGGGCAGTAATTCCCATCAGGAGCTAGTTCAGGTAGTTTGTATTGTGAATCTGTGATTAATGCATACATCAAAATGTCTATACTTTGTAAAAGTGTAGCATTATACGGTTCCCATTCGTTTGCAATACCAGAAGCGGTTTGGGTATCATTTAAAATTCCCATATTACTTACTAAAGCCCAATACATGTATTCAATCATCATGCATTCATAATCACAGGTGTAATCATCATAATGATACCAAGCAGCAGCAGGATAAGGATTTGGAATTGTCATGAATTGTCCTCCTCTGGCAACATCCATAGCGGCTGACATTAAAGATGAATTAGGACCCATGCTAAAAGCGGAAGGGTAAACATTGGTATGCCCAACATGATTGATGGTGTGCATAATTTCTTCTACAGTTGCATCATCTCCCCAATGTCCTGTTTTTGTGGGGTCTATCTCATCATTAAATAAAACTGCACTTACTCCATTTCCATTATAATGATTCTCAAAAATGTCCATTGCTGTGTTTCCATCCTGCAAGAATAATGGCATTAATGCATTTTGACTTATAAGTTGTGCTTCAATTAATGGGTCATCAACAATTCCAT
>CATEYX010000155.1 GCA_949511925.1 Cryomorphaceae bacterium
AGCAATAAATATGAAGAGTATTTTTTTCATCCCTCAAAAATATAAAATAAAATGAGTTTGCTTTTCCTATTTTTGCAAAGTGAGATTCTCGTATACATTTAAGGTTGATAAGCCAAGTGAGTTAATTAAGTTATTGCTTTATAAAAGCCAGTCGCTTAATTATATTAGCGTATTGGATTCCAATACTGAGAGCAATCAAACTAGCTTACCTGCTGATTATATTAGTTATGATTTGATTGCAGGTGTAGATGATCTTGAAGTGCTTAATGTTGATAGTGATTCTTTTAATGCTTTGCAAAATTTTCATGACAAACATAAGGATTGGTTATTTGGCTGCCTTTCTTATGATTTGAAGAATGAAGTAGAGCAGTTAACTTCTAATAATAATGATGGGATAAAAGCAGCCAGTTTATCTTTCTTTATTCCTAAATATGTATTATTATTAAAAGGCAATTCATTAGAAATTCAGAGCTATGAAAGTAAAGAAGATTGTCAGCAGTTTTTAGCTTATCAGCAGTTAAATTGGAAGGGTAAAAGCAATGTCGTACAGTTAAAGCAAAGAGATACTAAAGCAAAATACTTAGAAAAAATTGGAGTAATTAAAAAGCATATTCAAAGAGGGGATATTTATGAAGTAAATTATTGTCAGGAGTTTTTTTCTGAGCAAGTAATGCTTAATCCTCAACAAGTATTTCTAGAATTAAATACAAATGCAAAAACTCCCTTTGCTTCTTTCTTAAAGCTAAATGATTTGCATATAATGTGTGCGAGCCCTGAACGATTTATTAAGAAATCAGGAAATAAAATTATCTCACAGCCTATAAAAGGAACTAGGAAAAGAGGAATAGATTTAGCTGAAGATAAGACCTTAATAAAGGAGCTTATTGAAAGTGAAAAGGAAATTTCAGAAAATGTAATGATTGTTGACTTAGTACGTAATGATTTGTCAATTACAGCTAGTAAGGCAAGTGTAAAAGTGGAGGAATTATGTGGTATTTATACTTTTAAAAAAGTACATCAGATGATTAGCACTATTTCGTCAAAGGTGGATGCTAAAACCAATTTTAGTCAAATATTGAAGTCTGTTTTCCCTATGGGTTCCATGACAGGTGTTCCTAAGCTTAGAGCAATGGAACTTATTGAGCAGTTAGAGGAATTTAAAAGAGGGGTTTTTTCTGGAGCTATTGGTTATATTACTCCAAAAGGAGATTTTGATTTTAATGTTGTTATCAGAACAATTTTGTATAATGCAAGCACAAAATACTTGTCTGTGGCTGTTGGTGGTGCAATTACGATTAAATCGGATGCAAATGAGGAATATGAAGAGTGTTTGGTAAAGGTAAGGCCCATTTTTGAGGTGTTAAATTTTCAATTTGATGAAAAATAAAGTACAGCATTTTATTACTGAAAAATCTCTTTTCAAAAGAGAAGATAAACTTATTTTAGGCATAAGCGGTGGTGCGGATAGCGTTTGTTTAATGCATATTTTATTGGCATTAGGGTGCTCATTTGAATTAGCCCATTGTAATTTTAATTTGAGAGGAGAAGAATCGGATGCTGATGAATATTTTGTGAAAGAATTAGCAAAAAAACACCAGTTAAAAATCCATGTAAAACAGTTTGATACTCTGGCTTATGCTGCTGAAAATAAGATTTCTACACAAATGGCAGCTCGCGATTTAAGATATGCTTGGTTTGATAAATTAAGGATCAAGTCAAGCGCTAAATACTTAGCCATTGCTCATCATGCTAATGATGATGTAGAAACCTTTTTTATTAATTTAGTAAGAGGGTCGGGCTTAAAAGGTTTTTTGGGGATTAAAGAAAAAAATAATGCGATTGTTAGGCCTTTACTTTCAGTTTCTCGATTAGAAATCGAGCAATATTTAAGCGATAGTGACTTAGTTTTTAGAGAGGATAGCAGTAATGCTTCTGTGAAGTATTTGCGCAATAAAATAAGGCATGAGTTACTGCCTTTGTTGGCTGAGATGAACCCCAGTATTCAGCAAACGGTAAAGGATGAGATGAGAATTTTGGAAGGTGTTTCCCAAATTTATGCTTCCAAAGTTGAAGAAGTAAGAAAGGATTTATCTCAAGAAAAAAATGGAATTGTGCAGTTTGAAATTTCAGCTTTATTAGCACTAAACCCTCTCCATAACTATTTGTATGAATTGTTAGCTTCTTATGGGTTCTATACTGTGGAGGCAATTTCAAATGCATTGCATGGGCAAAGTGGTAAACAGTTTTTTTCTGCAACCCATCAATTAGTAGTGGACAGAGAAAATATTTTTATCTCTCTTTTAAATAAACAAAATGTGGTATTTGAAATTACTGAAAAAACTACACGTTTAGTTCATCCGCTAGTAATAAAATTTAAAGTTACAGCTGATAAAACTATTATTTATGATAATGATATTGCCCAATTGGATGTAGAGAAATTAAAATTTCCTTTAACTTTACGAAAGTGGAAAGAGGGGGATAAGTTCATGCCATTAGGAATGAAAAAATTCAAGAAATTAAGTGATTTTTTCATTGACAATAAATTTTCTATAATAGATAAACAAGAACAGTGGCTGTTATGTTCTGATGTTGATATTGTTTGGCTGGTGGGCTGCAGAATTGATGAAAGGTATAAGCTAGAAACCAATACAAAAAAAGTGTACATTGCACAACTTTAAATTTATAGAAGAATGTCAGAGTTTGATTTTATAGAAAAACAATATTTGGGACTTAATAAAATGTCGCTTAGCAGAAGAATGTCATTGGCAATTTTTTGTTTAGTTGCTTATTATTGGAGAGAAAATCATGATAAGGCAGGAGAGCTTTACTTCTTTATTGGGATAGGAATAATGGTTATTTCAATATTACTATTATTTATTCTGCATTTTGAAACGAAAGTAAAAAACGGAAGTATTATCCTAGATGGGCTTTGGACTTCTAGAAAAATAAAAATTGATACGGCAAGCATTGTATCTGTTAAAAAAGTAAAATATAGCAAATATTTTTTGAATCGCTCCGTTTACAATTTGCATCTAAAGGGAACTATTCGATTTTATACAAGAGGAATTGATGCTGTTGAGCTAACTGATAAAGATGGTTTGGTTTATCTTATTGGTAGTCAAAAATCGGAAGAATTAACTCGAGTAATACAAGATAAATTAAAATAACAATGAAGAAAATTTTCATCCTATTTTTTACACTTCTAAGTGTGATCACATCAGCACAAATTTTCAATCCTGTAACTTGGGATTTTTCTCAAAAACAGATCTCGGATCATGAAATAGAATTGCAGTTTAAAGCTACTATTGATGAAGGTTGGCATTTATATTCTCAATTTATTGAGGAGGATGGGCCTGTACCTACAGAATTTACCTTTACAACAGAAGGAGGTTATTCATTAGTTGGAATCCCTAAAGAAGGAGTGCCAATTGAAGAATTTGATCCAAATTTTGACATGATCCTAAAATATTTTGGACATGAAGCTATATTCACACAAATAGTACAAGTTTCTTCAGCTGAAGATTTTAGCTTAGATGGAAATGTGTACTTTATGGTATGTGATGAAGCTCAATGTTTACCACCTGAAGAGGTAGAATTTTCTTTTGAAATAAAAGGTGTTGACGGGGGTAGTATTGTTGAAGATACAAAAAATACTTCTGATAAAAAAGAAGGCAAGAGCATGTGGGCACTTTTTTTTATTGCTTTTTTAAGTGGTTTTGCGGCACTGTTAACTCCTTGTGTTTTTCCAATGATACCTATGACGGTTTCTTTTTTTACTAAGCAGTCCAAAACAAAAGCGCAAGGAATTGCAAATGCAATTATTTATGGCTTGTCAATTATTGTTATTTATGTAGCTTTAGGATGGGGGGTTTCATATATTTTTGGTGCTGATGCTATGAACAATATGGCTACTAATGTTTATTTTAATATTGGATTTTTTATTCTGTTGATTGTTTTTGCAGCATCTTTCTTGGGTGCTTTTGAAATTCAATTACCAGCTTCTTGGACAAACAAAAGTGTTGAGGCGGAAGGGAAAGGAGGTTTGATAGGAATCTTCTTTATGGCTTTTACTTTAGCTTTAGTTTCTTTTTCCTGCACCGGGCCAATTGTCGGGACTTTACTAGTTGAAGCTGCTTCTGGAGGATTTATGGGCCCTATTATCGGTATGCTCGGTTTTTCATTAGCCATTGCTTTACCATTTGCTTTATTTGCAGCTTTCCCTGGCTGGTTAAACTCTTTACCTCAATCAGGAGGATGGCTAAATTCAGTGAAAGTAACATTAGGATTTTTAGAAATTGCATTAGCTTTCAAATTCTTGTCAAATGCGGATTTAGTAATGCAAACACATTGGTTGGAGCGTGAGTTATTTATTGCGATCTGGATTATGATTTTTGGTCTGTTGACTATGTACTTATTAGGATTCTTAAAATTCGCGCATGATTCGGATTTAAAATATGTTTCTGTTGGTCGTTTGACTGCTGCTATTTTAACGGGGACTTTAACTTTGTACATGATTCCTGGTATGTGGGGCGCTCCATTGAAGATAATTAATGCTTTTCCACCCCCAATGCAATATAGTGAATCCCCTTATGGTGTAGGAAACTCTCAAGGAGGTAGTGCTGTTTCAGTTCATGAAGAAGATGGTCAGCATTTAGGGCCTCAAGGAATTCTTGTTTTTCATGATTATGATATGGGAATGGCTCATGCTAAAAAAGTAAATAAGCCTGTGGTGCTGGATTTTACAGGGCACGCTTGTGTAAATTGTCGTAAGATGGAAGAGCAAGTTTGGTCTGCTGCCCATGTGAAAAATACGCTTGCTAATGATGTTGTATTAATTTCATTATATGTTGATGAAAGAATTGATCTCCCTAAAGAGGATCAGTATGAAACAACTATGGCTGGTAAAACTAAGAAAGTAAAAACTACTGGAGATAAATGGATGGTATTGCAAGCTAATAGCTATGGGACAAATTCACAACCGTATTATGTGTTTTTAAATCATGATGAAGACCCATTAGTCGAAAATGCCAACTACCAAGATTATGGTACGGTAGTTTTGTTTACTGATTGGCTAGACAGAGGTCTCCAAGAATTTAAAAAATAGAAATATGCTAGTAAAAACCTAAGTTAGTGCAGTTAGTGGTATTCATGCCACAACTATTACTATTGAGGTGGATGTAGCACAAAGTATTAAGTTCTTTCTAGTTGGCTTGCAATACAATATCGTTCCTTAGACGGAGAGGGTTGGGCAGGATAAATTGTTTATCTTCGCGCTTTAAAATTTTAAAACATCATGGCAAAGAAGAAAATTATTACTAAAAAGTCAGAGGCTTTTTTAGAAAAATATTTAAATAATCCATCTCCAACAGGATTTGAGAGTGGTGGGCAAAAATTGTGGTTGGATTACATTAGTCCTTATATTGATGAACATTTTGTAGACACTTACGGAACAGTAGTTGGAGTGATAAATCCTGAGGCAAAATATAAAGTGGTTATTGAAGCTCATGCTGATGAAATTTCTTGGTTTGTGCATTACATTACTAAAGACGGATTTATTTACTTAAGAAGAAATGGTGGTTCTGATCATCAGATTGCTCCATCCAAAAGAGTAAATATCCATACAAAAAAAGGAATGGTTAAGGCTGTATTTGGTTGGCCAGCAATTCATACTAGAAGTGGAGCGACTGAAAAGTCCCCTAAGTTAGATAATATCTTTTTGGACTGTGGTGCTAAGAACAAGGAAGAAGTTGAGGGATTAGGCATTCATGTAGGTTGTGTGGTTACTTATGAGGATGAGTTCATGATTTTGAATAAAAACTTTTATGTAGGTAGAGCATTGGATAATCGTGTAGGCGGTTTTATGATTGCTGAGGTGGCGCGTTTGTTAAAAGAAAATAAAGTAAAATTACCGTTCGGATTATACATTACTAACTCGGTACAAGAGGAAGTAGGCTTGAGAGGAGCACAAATGATTGTGGATACGATAAGACCTGATGTTGCTATTGTAACGGATGTGTGTCATGATACAGGAACACCAATGATTGATAAAATCAAACAAGGAGATACAAAATGTGGAGCAGGTCCGGTATTGACTTATGGCCCTGCAGTCCAAAATAATTTATTGGAGTTAATTATTGATACTGCTGAAAAGAATAAAATTCCTTTCCAAAGAATGGCGGCTTCTCGTGCTACAGGTACGGATACGGATGCTTTTGCCTATTCAACAGGTGGAGTTGCTTCTTCTTTAATATCGCTTGCGCTAAGGTATATGCATACCACAGTTGAAACTGTACATAAGGATGATGTTGAAGATGTGATTCGATTGATTTATGAATCGTTACAAAAAATTAAAAATAATCACGATTTCAGATATTTGAAATAAAAATTAAGGAGCCAATTGGCTCCTTTTTTTTACGTATATTTGAGCTTAAAATATAAAACAATATAAAATGGATACAAATATTATTTTCGGAAACATAATTTACATCATAATTGCCCTTTTCTTGCTAAAAGGAGCTTTATATATGGTGAAGCAGCAAACAGCAGTTGTTATTGAGCGTTTAGGTAAGTTTCATAAAGTATCTGGGGCAGGACTGCAGTTTAAAATTCCCTTAATTGACAGTATCGCAGGCGATATTAATTTGAGAGTTAGAGAATTGCCTGTTGAGGTTGAAACAAAAACTAAGGATGATGTATTCGTTAAGATTATTGTCTCTGTTCAATTTTTTGTTGTTGATTCTATTGATGGTATAGAAAATTCTTTTTATAAGTTAAATAATCCTGAACGTCAAATTCAATCTTATGTATTTGATTCTATTCGTTCTGAAGTACCAAAAATGGAATTGGATGCAGTATTTGCAGAAAAGGATAAAATTGCAATAGCAGTTAAAAATGAGCTTTCGGAAACTATGCAACAATTTGGTTTCGACTTTATAAAAGCTTTAGTTACTGATATTGATCCTGATGCAAAGGTTAAGCATGCAATGAATGAAATTAATGCAGCTAAGCGAATGAAAGAAGCTGCTAAAGAGGAGGCAGCAGCAGCAAAAATTAGAGTGATTGCAGCTGCAGAGGCGGATGCCGAAAGTAAGCGTTTGGCTGGTGAAGGTATAGCCTTACAACGAATTGCTATTGCTAACGGATTGAAAGAGTCAGTTGCTGAGGTGAAGTTAGCAATGGAGGACCATGTTACTAGTCAAGATGTTATGAATATGTTATTTATGACTCAACATTATGAAACGGTTGCTAAGCTTTCTGAAAATAATACAAGTACTATATTTATGCCCTACTCTCCTGATAATGTTGGGGACTTGCAAATGCAAATTCAAAGTAGTTTGTTGGCAGTGGATGCAATGAAAAAGAAGAAATAAGGATTTTTTTCTAATATTTAAGTTACTTACTTTTTAACTTTTATAAGATTCGGAATCTTTTCTTTTCTAACACCAGCAAAAAAACCAGTTATATATTTTTTTTCTAAGATTTCAAGTCTTAAGTCGTATTTATCCCAGTTCCATTTTGTTGGAATTATTAGATAATCGTTTAGTAATTCAACGTCGGCAATCGAACCTTTTGGGTGTAGATTAATTGAAACTATATCTGATGCTTTATGTTTTAAAAAGATACTGTAAGTTGGGTTTGTCCATGCCCAATCCTCTAGTTGGTTTGTTGTAGCTTCAACTTCCTTTGCGCCACGCATTAAAACTGTAGGTATGTAATACAATAGATGGTCCCCATTAGATAAAACAACCTCTACTTCAATGGGCATTGGCATTTCACCTTTATTAAGAAGTATTCTACTTCCATTTTTAGTGGACGAAAATTCAGAAATAGCATAGTCGATAGTTTTGGTAGTATTCACAAAATAATCGAAATACCAATCTAGTTCAATGCCACTTTCTCTCTCAACAATTCTTTTGAAATTGCTTGAAGTAGGGTGTTTGAAGCTCCATTCTTTAAAGTATCGCAATAGTGATCTATCTACTATTTCTTGGCCTACAATATGGCTCAATTGATCAAGTATTACGACCCCTTTAGAATAAGAAGCTGTACCGTAAGCCCAATTTGTGTTAAAGTGATCGGCGTGAGTACACAATGGTTCTTCGTACTTACTTTTGGCTATTCTTTTATAGCGCTTGTAAGAGCTTTCATGTGTTTCAGGCCAATCTTCAGGAAATAATTGTTGCTCTATCCTGTTTGAAGCATATGAGGTAAACCCTTCATCCATCCACGCGAAAAGACTTTCGTTTGTAGCTAACATTCCTTGGTACCAACTGTGCATAGCTTCGTGAACACAAACGCCAACCAAACTTTTTAGTTTTCTGTGTCCTGTAATTAAGGTTGCCATAGGGTACTCCATTCCTCCGTCCCCACCTTGTATAATAGAGTAATGAGGGTAAGGATATTCGCCAAAGTTTTTATTTGCATAAGCAAAAGTTTTAATCATATAAGGACCTAAATTCTCCCATTCCTTTGTTTTTTCCCCTTTTAAATAGAAGAGATGAAAGTCGGGTCCATTGTCGTTTACTACAATATCGTGTGTGTATTCTGGGTCTGCAGCCCAAACGAAATCATGTACTTTATCTGCTTTAAATTTCCATGTAAGTCTATTTGAAGTAGTATCTACAGCTGTATTTGAATACCCATGTCCTATTTCTTCTGCATTTTGTAAAACTCCAGTTGCTGCTATGGTATAGCTTGCATCCATATTTATGTTCACTTCAAAAGACCCCCAAATCCCATAAAATTCACGACCAACATAGGGGTTAGTATGCCACCCATCTATATCGTATTCACACATTTTAGGATACCATTGTGACATAGAATAGTCAATACCTTCTTTATTCATTCTTCCAGAACGGCGAATTTGTACAGGTACTTGAGCTTTAAATTTCATGCTAAAAATAGCTGTGTCTCCAGGAAGAATTTTATTTTCTAAAAACACCTCTAAAATAGTTCTATCGTGTACAAATTTTAGAGGCACATCATTGTGTTTTAAAGAAATAATCTGCTGTTTTCCCACCTCATTATCTTTTAGCTTAGAAATTCTATCACCTACACGCTTATCAGGATCTAGTATTGTTTTAGAGCGTATATCCATCATGCTTCCCGGTTGAAAAGCGTTGAAGTATAAATGATAAAATACCTTGTTTAAAGTGTCTGGTGAGTGGTTTATGAAAGTCAATTCTTGATCTCCATCAAAACGATGGTTATCAGAATCGAATTTTATATCCATTTGGTAATGAGCTTCTTGTTGCCAATAAGATTGACAGTATCCGCTTATGGAAATAGATAAAAATAGAAGTATTGAAAAAACACTTTTCATTGGAATAGATTTTAATTAATTGGAAGTAAATTTACGAACTATAATTTGTTTCTAGGTATATGGCTGAACAAAGAAAAATATAGCGTAATATCCATTAGTTGTATCCATTTTCTTTTAATCGATATCTTAGGTTACTTCTAATATTTATCCAATATAAATTATAATCTGCTATATGGTAGTTTTTCATTTTGTAAAAACGAGCAAAGGGAATTTTTATTGGTTTAATCCAAACCACTCCTTTATCTGTATATGCTTCTATTGAATTCGGATAATGTATTTTATGGTTCTGAAAAAGAATACCTAGATGATTCTTTTTTTGAGAAGGTAGGCTGTCTATCTTCCAACTAATAGGATTGACACAAAATATGCTGTCAGACACTTCCCAGTCTGCTGGAAAATACCCTTCTGCTAATGAACGCCAAGAAAGAAAACAATCTAATTGATTAGGCGAGCTGCAAGGAGGTAAGTCTTTATGAAATTGTTTGATTGGCATTCCTGGAAGGTAACTAACAAGTAGTAGGCTTCTCATACTGTCATTTTTAAGAATTATTTCTTTTAATAATCTTTCTGCATGATTAGTCCCTTGACTATGTCCAGCAATTATAAATTTATTCCCCTTGTTGAAATTTTCCCAATAATAAATAAATGCATTTTTCACATCCGAATAGGCAACCTCAAAGGCTTGTAATCCATTTTTTAAATCGTAATAAGATTGTATATGCATCTGTCTGTAATGTGGTGCATAAATATTTGCAATTCCTAAGAAAACACTTGCTTGATTTTTTATAGCTGCATTTCCAATTTCCTTATTTAGCTTTTTGTCATTTATATCTGCATTCCAGCTATTCCCTTTTAGATACAGAGTAGGGTGGATAAAGAAAGCATCTATATTAGGATTTTCTTTGTCTAAGCTGTCAAGGTAGTTTTTGGGTAAACTAGCATAATGCTTCTCCTTTTTTGGATGTTCTACCCAATAATCTATTTCGGAATAATTTGGTGTATTTCCTGATAAATTTATGTCAAAATTGTGTTCTGGAGTATTTTCCGCTTCAGGAAAAAGTTTGTAAGTTTTATAAGCAACTGTTTTACAAGCAGTAACATTTATTAGGAAAAAGGTGAAAAGCAGATTTCTAATTAAGTATTTCATCTTTCTTACTTTTTATTTCCCATGACATTTCTTGAATTTCTTCCCACTTCCACATGGGCAGGGAGCATTACGCTCTACTTTTTCTTCAGCTCTTATCGGTTGTGCTTTTGGCTTTGGTTTTCCTGCTTGCTGAGGTGAGTTTCCTGAATTTTCCGGTCGGCTTGTTTGATGATTTTCAGCCCTGTGCCTATCTTCTTGTACTGCTGATTGTGTAGGTAAGCCAGCCTTAATTAAGAAAGAAACAATATCCTTATTTACTTTGTTAATCAATGCTTTAAACAAATTGAAAGATTCAAATTTGTAAATTAAAAGTGGATCTTTCTGCTCATAACTTGCAGTTTGTACCGCTTGTTTCAGGTCATCCATTTCGCGTAAATGCTCTTTCCAAATATCGTCAATAATTGCAAGCGTTACACTTTTTTCAATAGCTTCTGCAATGTTTCCACCTTCCGAATCGTGCGCTTCTTTCAGGTTAGTTACTACTTGTAAGGTCTTTAACCCATCAGTAAATGGAATAACAATGTTTTCATAGGTTGCTGATTGATTCTCAAAAACATCCTTAATAACTGGGAAGGCTTGGCTTGCTATAGCTGATGATTTTGCTTGGTAGCTTTTATAGCAGTTTTCATATACTTTCTCCGTTAAAACTTCTATTGAATTGTCCTTAAACTCTTCTTCACTTACAGGAGATTCTGTAGCTAATAAACGAATCAATTCAAGTTTAAAGTTTTCATACTCTTTACTTGCTTGCAATTCCTCCACTATGTTTTCGCAAGTGTCATATATCATATTTGCAACATCTAATGACAAACGATCACCATGCAAGGCATGTTTTCTCTTTTTGTAAATAACCTCCCTTTGTTGGTTCATTACATCATCATATTCTAGCAATCTTTTCCTAACACCAAAGTTGTTTTCCTCTACTTTCTTTTGGGCACGCTCAATGGATTTACTTACCATAGAATGTTGAATAACTTCTCCTTCTTCAAGTCCCATTCTGTCCATTAGTTTTGCAATTCTTTCTGAACCAAAAAGCCGCATTAATTTATCTTCAAGCGAAACATAAAATTGAGATGAACCAGGATCTCCTTGTCTTCCTGCACGTCCTCTTAACTGCCTGTCTACCCTTCTTGAATCATGTCTTTCAGTTCCAATTATTGCTAATCCTCCAGCTGTTTTTACTTCTGGTGCAAGCTTAATATCTGTCCCTCTACCTGCCATATTTGTTGCGATAGTTACTCCTCCAGCTATACCTGCTTCCGCAACAATATCCGCTTCTCTTTGGTGCATCTTTGCATTTAAGACATTATGCTTTACACCTCTTTTTCTAAGGATTGTGCTCAGTAATTCTGAAATTTCAACAGATGTTGTTCCAACTAATATCGGCCTTCCTAGTTCAGTAAGTTTAACAATATCTTCAATTACAGCATTGTATTTTTCTCGGTTTGTTTTAAATACTAAATCATCTTTATCATCCCTTTGTAAAGGGCGATTTGTTGGGATTGCGACTACATCTAGTTTATATATCTCCCAGAATTCTCCTGCTTCAGTTTCTGCTGTACCTGTCATTCCAGCAATCTTGTTGTACATTCTGAAATAATTCTGTAATGTGACAGTAGCATAAGTTTGAGTTGCTGCCTCAATTTTTACATTTTCCTTTGCCTCAATAGCTTGGTGTAATCCATCAGAATACCTTCTCCCATCCATGATACGACCTGTCTGTTCATCAACAATTTTTACCTTGTTATCCATCACTACATATTCTATATCCTTTTCAAAAAGAGTATAGGCTTTTAGGAGTTGGTTAATGGTATGTATGCGTTCGCTTTTTATCCCAAAATCACGTAATAAAACATCTTTCTCGCTTGCTTTATCGGTATCTTTTTTTTCTGATTTTTCAATAACAGCTATTTCAGCCCCAACATCAGGTAGTATAAAAAAGTCCTTGTCTTCAGTGGAACTTGTCATCAATTCCAACCCTTTTTCAGTCAATTCGATAGAATTTGATTTCTCATCTATCACAAAATAAAGTTCTTCATCTACTAGGTGCATTTCCTTGTTTTGGTCTTGCATGTAGTAGTTTTCCGTCTTCTGTAATTGGATTTTCACTCCATCCTCACTTAAGTATTTAATAAGTGCTTTGTTTCTAGGTAATCCTCTAAAAACTCTTAATAAATTAAATCCTCCATCTTTATTATTTCCCTCAGCTATTAGTTTTTTAGCATCAGCTAATATGGTGGTTACATATTTTCTTTGTGCAGCTACTAATTGGTCAACTTTATGTTTAAACTCATTGTATTCGTGTTTATCTCCTTGTGGTGTTGGTCCTGAAATAATTAATGGTGTACGAGCGTCATCAATTAATACAGAATCCACCTCATCAACAATAGAATAATGGAGTTTTCTTTGAACTAAATCTCCTGACCTTTTTGCCATATTATCCCTAAGGTAATCAAAACCAAATTCATTATTGGTACCATAAGTAATATCGGCTAAATATGCTTTTCTTCTTTCATCCGAATTGGGTTGATGATTATCAATACAATCAATACTTAATCCATGAAATTGAAATAAAGGTCCCATCCATTGAGCATCCCTTTTAGCTAAGTAATTATTCACAGTAACTAAGTGAACCCCTAGTCCTGTTAAGGCATTTAGGTAAATAGGTAGGGTAGCGGATAGCGTTTTTCCCTCTCCAGTTTGCATCTCAGCAATTTTCCCTTCGTGTAATACTACACCACCAATTAACTGAACATCATAATGAATCATGTCCCAAACAATTTCTGTTCCAGCAGCATCCCATGACGTTTTATAGGATGCATTTTCAGCTGTTATGCTTACAAAATCTTTTGTGGCTGCTAGTTCTTTGTCATTCTCATTTGCGGTAACGATTACTTCATCATTTTCAGCAAATCGTTTTGCAGTTTCTTTCACTACAGCAAAGGCTTGTGGTAAAATAAGGTTTAATACCTCTTCTGTTTTTGTGATTATTAATTCCTCAAGGGAGTCAATCTTTTTGTACAAACCTTCTTTTTCATCAGTTTGTGTTGTTGATAGATTTGCTTCTTTCTTTAGCTCTTCTATCTCTTGTTTTTCATTACTAGTAAAATCCAAAATGTGGTTTTTAAAATCGCTAGTTTTTTCTCTTAAATCATCATTTGTTAAAGTGCTTAATTTACCAAATTCGATATTAATTTTTTCGATAATAGGCGTAATTTCTTTTACGTCCTTATCGTATTTGTTTCCAAATAATTTGCTGATAATATTTAATAATCCTGCCATGTATTCTAATTGTATAAGGGAAACAAATGTACTTTTATTACAAGAGTATACAAAATAAAAAAAGGCTGAAATTCAGCCTTTTTATTTAATACTCATCTTCATTGAAAAAGAAGTCGTCCTTTGTAGGGTAATCCGGCCAAATGTCTTCAATAGTATCCCATTGCATACCTGGTTCTTCTTCTACCAGTTCTTGTAAATTTTCAACTACCTCCATTGGTGCTCCTGAACGGATTGCAAAATCAACTAACTCATCTTTAGTTGCTGGCCAAGGTGCATCTTCTAATTTTGATGCTAATTCTAAAGTCCAATACATTTTTAATTTGTTTTAATGTTTTGCAAAAATATATTTTTTATTGACTTGAAGGTGAATTTATTAATCTTTTTGCCACTCAATTTCTTTAGCGTTATTTTCTTTCAGAATAGCGCGAGCTAATACAAATAAATAATCAGATAACCTGTTGAGGTATTGTATGTGTAAAGGATCTATTTCTTGATGCTTGCCTAGAGCAACTAAATTTCTTTCAGCACGCCTACATACCGTACGGGCAATATGACATATTGAAGCAGAAGGATGTCCTGAAGGAAGAATAAAATTCTTTAACATAGGCAAAGATTCTTCCATTGTATCAATTGCTTTTTCCATCATTTCAATATTTTCGGATTTCACATTAGGCAATTTTATGCTATCTTTTTTCCCATCAAAGGAAATAATAGAGCCTAAATTAAATAGCTGATTTTGAATGTTAAATAGGATCTCCTTATGAAAAGTTTTGATTTTTTGGTCATAAATATTTCCAATAAATGCATTTAGCTCGTCAATAGTTCCATAGCATTCTAGCTTAATGTGATTTTTGTCAACCATACTACCACCCAATAATTGAGTTTTTCCTTTATCTCCTTTTTTAGTATAAATTTTCATAATATTTTAAAAACGAATTGTAAAATCTTCTTTACTTAATTCTGATTTAACAAACACAATTCCCACAAAAAACAAATCAATTGTTAACGTAGTGCTTGAGTGTGATTTAATATAGTTCCATGCATTTTCCATGCCATCAGACCAATGGATGTCATCAAAAACAAAAATAGTATTGTTATTGGCATATTCCAAGCACTTTTCAAAATAAGCTATAGTTGGTTTTTCTTGATGATTTCCATCAATAAAAGCTAAATCAATAGTTTTAATTTCTTTTAACTTTTCAGTAAGTGTTAAATTGAAATCACCTAAAGTAATTGATGTGTTTTTTATATTTTGCTTTTCAAAATTTTCTTCTGCAATTTTTGCTGTTTCGGGGCATCCTTCAAATGTAAATACTTTTGCCTTAGCATCTGCTTTTGCTAAGTAAGATGTGCTTATTCCTAATGAAGTACCTAGCTCAAGGATATTTTTGGGTTTGTAAAATTGAATAATTCGGTAGAGTAATTTTCCAAATTTTGCATTCTTGGCTGAATTCTTAGCAACATCTTTTACTTTCCTTGTTTTAGAATTATTAATGGTGCTTCCCGCTCCAAAATCAGTAATCTTAATTGTTCTTTCTTGCTTACATAACTCTTTCCTTAGCTCTTCAATGTTTTTGCAAGAGTCGTTATTCGTTCTTTTATCAATAACTTGTGTAATTAGCTCGTAAATAAAGGGTGCTTGTGCGGAATGTTTACTTTTAGCTCTAAAAAGATACTTTATGTATCTAAAAATTAATTGCAATGCTTTCATGGGTTCAAAAGTACATTTTATTGAGCACAATTCACACAAAATTTACTGTGTGGACGAATCATTAATCTTGCCAAAGGAATAACTTTTTTGCATTTGATACAAGAGCCAAAGTCAGCATCCGTAATTTTGGTTTGCATAACTTTTAGTTGCTGTATTTTATTTTTAGCTTCCCTTAGAGCTGCTTCTACAACACTTTTGTTATTTATCGCATCCATTCGTGAAATTCTGCCAATTGCGTTTTCAGGAGAAATGGGTTTGCAAAGTTCAGTATACTCAGTTATCTTGTGCTGAGTAATTTCTATTTCGTTCAGTAGCTTTTGCTGTACTGCTTTTAGTTGTCCTTTGTCCATTAGTACAAAAGTATGGTTTTTTATGTACTTTTGTCATATGATAATTGTTACAGGTGCAGTAGGATTTATTGGCTCATGTTTGGTGGGTAAACTAAATGATTTAGGACAAACTAATTTAGTTTTGGTAGATGATTTTTCCAATAAAGAAAAAAATAAAAATTTAGTAGGAAAACAATTTTCAGCGCAAGTTGAAAGAAATATTTTTGTTGATTGGTTAAAAGAAAATGCTAGTTCTATTTCAGCAGTTTATCATATTGGTGCGCGTACAGACACTACGGAATTTGATGTTGCTATATTTGATGAGTTGAATCTTAATTATTCGAAAGACTTATGGAGAATTTGTTCAGAGTATAAAATACCTTTTGTTTATGCATCATCAGCGGCTACTTACGGAATGGGAGAGTTTGGGTTTGTTGATAGTCATGAAGTAGTTGAAAAATTGGCTCCCTTAAACCCTTATGGCGATTCAAAAAATGATTTTGACAAATGGGCTTTGAAACAAGATGCACAACCATCATTTTGGGCAGGATTTAAGTTCTTTAATGTTTACGGACCTAATGAGTTTCATAAAAGCAGAATGGCCTCAGTTATTTTTCATGCAGTAAAACAAATTAATGAAACTGGTGGAATGAAATTATTTCGTTCACATAACCCTGAATATAAAGATGGGGAACAGTTGCGTGATTTTGTATATGTGAAAGATGTGGTAGAAGTACTTACCTTTATGATGCGAGAGAAAAAGGAAAATGGCCTGTATAATTTGGGAAGCGGTAAAGCAAGATCGTTTAAAGCTTTAGTTAATGCTACTTTTAAGGCTTTAGGCAAAGAGAGTGCAATTTCTTATATTGATACTCCTGAAGACATTCGGGATAAGTATCAATATTTTACTCAGGCAAACATGAATAAATTAATATTGGCTGGGTATAGCAAATCGTTTACTGATTTGGAATCAGGAGTGAAGGATTATGTTCAGCATTACTTGATAGATAAAAACTATTACTAAAGCTCCTCCCTTAGTCGAACTAAAAAACCTCTAATATCTTTTAGGTGATTAACAATTTCGATATTATCAATCGTATCCCCTTTATTTTCTTTTAATTTTTGTTTAGCTCCTTCCAAAGTAAATCCTCTTTCTTTAACTAAGTGGTAGATAATGGTAAGGTTGTCCACATCTTTTTTGGTAAACATGCGGTTGCCTTTGTTATTCTTTTTAGGCTTTAGAATCTCAAACTCCTTTTCCCAAAAACGAATTAGGGAGACATTTACTGCAAACATATCGGCTACTTCACCAATTTTATAAAATAACTTTTCTGTGGATTTTTCTTTGTAAGGCATTAGTCGAATGATTGATTATTCTGAGATGAAATCTCTAACATCTTTTCGTATTCCTCAGGGTTAAGGTCATTAAAGTAAAAATTAACAGGATTTATTTTTATTCCATCTTTATGCACTTCATAGTGTAGGTGTGGTGCCACTGATGTACCTGTGCTTCCAACATATCCTATTACTTCTCCTCTTTTTACTTTTTGTCCTCTTTTTACCGCATATTTTTTCATGTGCGCATATAAAGTTTTGTATCCAAAGCCATGATCAATTATCACATGATTTCCGTAACCTCTTCTGCTTCTCCTTACTTTTGAAACCTTCCCATCACCAGTAGCATAAATTGGTGTGCCTGATTTTGCTGAAAAATCCATTCCTGAATGCATTTTTCTTGTTTTGTAGATTGGATGAATACGGTATCCATATCCACTAGCCATACGGCTTAAGTTTTTGTTGGATACAGGTTGGATTGCTGGCAATGCAGCTAGCATATCTGATTTATTTTTTGCTAACTCAATAATATCATCAAAGGATTTAGATTGAATGTATAGCTGTTTTGAAATCTGATCTACCTTTTCACTTGTATTAATGATAAGGGCCGAATTATTAAATCCTTTTAGGTTTTCATATCGGTTTACCCCACCATAACCTGCCTTCCTGATTGATTTTGGAATTGGATCAGCTTCAAATATTACTCTATAAATATTATCATCACGATTTTGGACATCATCTAGCACCAATTCTACTTGCCTTAGTTTGTCATCTACTATTTCGTACTGAGTGGTGAGTATATCAATTTCTCTGTTCAGCCTTTTTTCTTTTGGACTATCAAAAAACTGGAAGAAGATGATAACCATTAATAATCCAGTAAAAGCACTACCAATAAGGAAATAAAATAAACGTTTTAATTTATTTAATCCACTAAGTTCAATTCGTTTGTAACTTAGTGTTTTAGTATCGTAATAATATTTTACTTTAGCCATGTTAAAATAATTACAGCAAATTTACGGATTTAACATTAGATAATATGTGAAATGCTGTTGATTTCTAACAACTTATTGTGAATTGTAAGAATAAAGATTAAAAATGAAAGCCAACACACTCAGAAAGTTATA
>CATEYX010000156.1 GCA_949511925.1 Cryomorphaceae bacterium
AATCAATTACTTTAATTCCAGTGAATAAAACTTCTGTTGAAACAGATAAATCTTCAAATTTCGGAGCAGAACGGTGGATTGATAATCCGTCTTTACCTTCTTTCTTTAAATTCCCTAAACCATCAATAGCATCACCAGTAACATTGAATAAACGACCATAAATATCGCTTCCAATTGGCATTTGAATAGGATTACCTGTAGCTAAAACTTCCGTCCCTCTGCTTAAGCCATCAGTAGCATCCATTGATATGGTTCTAACTGTATCTTCACCAATATGTTGTTGCACTTCTAAAACTAAAATAGATCCATCAGCTTTTTTAATTTCTAATGAGTCATAAATTTTAGGAAGTTCATTGTTTTCTGTATTGAATTCAACATCAATTACTGGCCCAATAATCTGAGAAACTTTTCCTGTTGTTGTAGACATCTGTATCTAATTATATTTATTATTTATGTTACGAGATTTAGCATCTCTTTTTCAAGACGCAAAGGTACTTTTTTGCATGGAATAAAAAAAGGTTTTTAAAAAAAAAGGTCTCATCATTTCTGATGAGACCTTTTTACTATATATTAAGAAATAACTAGTTAGTTACTTTAACTTCTACTCTTCTATTCTCAACTCTACCAGCTCTTGTCTTATTTGAAGCAATAGGACTATCTTGACCAAAACCTGTGGCAGATAATCTTGCAGCATCAATTCCATTTGCTATTAAGTAATCTTTAACAGCATTTGCTCTTGAATTAGATAACTTTAAGTTTCCAGAAACAGATCCAGAATTATCTGTAAAGCCTTTAATTGCAAATTCAGCTGCAGAAAATTCATTCATAATAGCTATCATACCATCTAACTTCGCAGTAACTCCAGATTCAAAACTAGCACTTTCAAGTTTAAATAAAATAGCTTGTGCGAATGAATTCATACCCATTTGAGCTTCATTTGAAAGTACTTCAGGACAACCTCCCTCTGAAGCAATACCTGCAACCTTTGGACATTTATCATCTTTATCTAAAATGCTATCACCATCTGTATCTGGCCAAGCACAACCTCCATTTGCAACAGGACCCGCAGAAGTTGGACATTTATCATTTTTATCAACTACACCATCTCCATCAGTATCAGGACATCCTTTGTTAGCTTTAGTTCCTTTAGCATTAGGACACATATCATCCTTATCTGCGATTCCATCAGCATCAGCATCAGGACAACCGTTCATAGTTGCCAAACCTGCTGCATTAGGACATGCATCATCAGAGTCTTTGATTCCATCGCCGTCACTATCAGGACAACCTTTGAATTCTACTAAACCTGCAACTTCAGGACAAGCGTCAAACTTATCATATACTCCGTCAGAATCAGTATCTTTTCCTCCAAACTTAATTACTAAACCTAAAGAAGATTGAAAGTGAGAACGAACATCTTCAACAAAACCTAATTTGCTACTGTGTTGAAAGTTAAGACCTAAGTTTTCGTTAAACCAAACATTGAAACCCATAGCTGCATTTGTCATTAACTCAGAAGTATTATCTTCTCCACTACCAACAAAATCTCCACCAACACCTACATAAGGATCGAACCAACCTGTTTCTCCAAATAAATGGTTTAAATCATATTTTACTAAAGCTCCAACAGACCATAATAAATAATCTACATCATCTTCCATTTCAAAATATGTAATTTTATTAAGTGTACCTGCTAATTGCAAAGTAAAACCTTTTTCTAAGTATTTCTCAGCAGAAATTCTAGAAATTGAAGGTAAAATATTGAAATCTGCAGTACCAGTCATATCATCAAACTGACCACTCCAATCACCATCTAGGCCATCATCATGGATGTCTACTGAATTAATACCAAAACCTATAACCCAAGGGTTATTTGCATCTTGTGCGTTTACATTACCAACTAAGGCTAGAGTAAACAAAGCTATCACAGCTAATTTTAAATGTTTCATTATCAAGTTTTTAAATTAAAAGTTCTTTATTAATAAGCAAAAATAGACTCTTAAACTGTAATTACAAAGACAATTCTATAAAATATCTATAAAAACCCCAATTTTAATAGCTTCTAAAAGATAATTAAACAAGAAAATAGCCTCTTGGCTTTGCATAAAAACACATTATAAAGAATAATTTATAAGTGTATTTCTTAAACTACACCTCTACAACCTCTAGTTTAGCATTTATATATATGAGTAACTTTTTACCAACTTTAAAATCCATAGATTTTAGAACTCTTTCGTATTTTAATAATTGTTGATGGTGATCACTTGAGGGACTGCCAGTTTTATAATCTATAACTGTAACTTCTTTTAGATGATTAAAAACTAATCTATCTGGAATAACAACTTGATTATCAAAATCTACAATTTCCCTCTCGTTAAAAACAGTTACTTTATCGGAAAAATAAATAGCTAATTTCGGATGATTCACAATTAAATACATCCTCTCTTTGATTAACTTTAATTGAATTTCATTAATAAAACCTTTTTGGTGATATTGACTTGTTACAGAACTTACATCGTTTTGTGTAATTACTTTTGATAACATTTCATGGAATAAATTACCAAAATCAATTGCGTTTCCTTGCGCCGTATCCCATAATTTCGAAGCACTAGCCAACAATACAATATTATGCTCCTGCCAAGGTGTTGAAATAAATTTCTGGTGAATTTCTGCTAAGGATTTGACTCCTTCTTTATTTTTAATTCTTTCTATATTTCCAAAACTATACTCTAAAAGATCTTCTTGCCAAAGATTTTGTTCTTCTAAATAATTGATAAAAATTCCTGAATAATGATTGAGGTTTACAATTCCTTTTGCAGAAATTTTCTTTTCTGTAATTATATGTAATTGTTCTACAGCTCTGGTTAAAGAAACATATAAAAGATTAAAGTTGTCTAATTCTAATTCTTCTCTCTGCTGATTATAAATTTCCAAACCTCGCTCATTTATCAAGCTTAAATCTTCCTTATAATCTATTAAAAGTTCCTTAAAATGATACTCTTTTGGTAAATCATCAAACCAAATTTTAGGGTTAATCTGTCTATAGATATTTACATCACAAGGAAAAATTACTACAGGAAATTCCAATCCTTTAGACTTGTGAATAGTCATTACTTGAACAGCATTTGCATTTTCTGAAGCAACGATGCTTAGTTTATCTTTTTTACGCTCCCAAAACTCTAGGAAATCACCAATATCTGTTGCTTTTCTTTGTTGCTCTAAAACCACATCTAAAAAAAATTGAATATATGCGTTAGAGGAATTAATTAGCTTGAAACCTCTGATTATTTCTTCAATTTTCTCATAAAAAGGTACTTGTTGAAATGTAGAAAAATTAAATGAAATCCCGTAAGATTTTAGGTTTTCAAAAATGAAAGCATTTGTTAATTTTATATGTTTCTTAAAGAACTTATGTTTTGGCGTTTTAAGCTGCAAGTGTTCATGTAAAAAATATAAAACTTCAAATCTTTTTTCTTCATCATTTGTATTCTGAATACTGTATAACAGATCAATAATAAAATTAATTTTGGAGTTGTTCTTTAATAATAATGTTTCTGATGAAATGATAGAAACCCCATTTTCTGACAGGTAATCTGCAACTGCAATTCCATCTTTTTTAGTTCTTGTAAGTATGCATATTTCATTCAGATAAAAATCTTCTTTAAGTTGATTTATTTTTTCTAAAACCTTTTTAGGATACTTCACTTTCTCATCCTCTTTATCCTCCTCTTTTTCTAAGAAAGAAAGCGAAACAAAGCCACCTTTCTTCGCGTTTTCTAATTGGATATTTCCTTCTAAAAAAAGATTTTTGTAAGATTCATTATGAATAAAATTAGCAGTGTGGCTAAAGAAAGTATTATTGAAATTGATAATCTCTGAATAACTTCTATAATTTGTCTCTAAATTCTTTATTTCTTTTTGAATAT
>CATEYX010000157.1 GCA_949511925.1 Cryomorphaceae bacterium
ATTAATGGGTCATCAACAATTCCATCTTCATTATTGTCTAAAAGCTCAGCAGCAACAGCTGCAGCATGTAAAACTTTAGCATCTGCAATAGTGCTTTCAGCATAAATACTAAAACAACCTAAAACATCCACATATTTTGTTAAAGGAGCTAGAGCCACATCATTTGTATTTGGATTAGGATCTATTGTAAAGCAGACCGTATTTTGTGCAATTCCTAAAAGTGGAAGCGTGAATAGTAGAGCCAGTATTTTTTTCATAATTAATAGTTTTTTAATTGTCAAATATAAGAAAAATCTAATTGTATATTTGCGCCAATGAATGGAGTAGTCATAAAAACAACAGGCAAACGCTATACCGTAAAAACGGATATAGGAGAAATTGTACAATGTCGTTTGAAAGGAAAATTCCGTATTCAAGGAATAAAAAGTACGAACCCAATTGTAGTTGGCGACAAGGTTGAAGTGGTGCAAGAATCAGAACTATGGATGATTGTAAAGTTATATGACAGAAAAAATCATATCCTTAGAAAATCAGTAAACCTAAGTAAGCAAACCCATATTATTGCAGCTAATATTGACCAAGCCTTACTTATGATAACCTTAAATAGCCCAGTTACTACTACTGGTTTTATTGATCGTTTTTTAGTAGCAGCAAATGCGTATGGAATTGAAGTGATACTTCTATTTAATAAAGTGGATTTGTTAAGTGATGAATTGAAAATTCAACACGAAAAACTGAAAAAAGTGTATGAAAAAATTGGCTATACTTGTTTTGCTACTTCTGTTATCCATGACGATTTATCAGAGATAAAAGAAGTCATGAAAGGAAAGTTGAATATGATTTCAGGGCATTCTGGAGTAGGGAAATCTACGCTTGTAAATTATTTACAACCTGATTTGCATATTAACACTAAGGAGGTTTCTGACACCCACAGACAAGGACAGCACACAACTACATTTTCTGAGTTACATGAGCTTGATTTTGGAGCATCCATTATTGATACACCGGGAATTAGAGGCTTTGGTTTAGTGGAATTAGAAGTAGCTGAACTAGCTAATTATTTTCCTGAATTTTTTGCCCTAAAATTGGAATGTAAATTTCATAATTGTATTCATAAAAGGGAACCTCAATGTGCTGTAAAATCAGCTTTAGAAAATAGAGATATTGCTGAAAGTCGCTATAAAAATTACCTAAAAATGCTAATTGAGGAAGAAGAGCATTTTAGAACAAATGATTATTAATTTATGCGTGCTGTCATCCAAAGAGTAGAAAAAGCATCAGTTGTAATTTTAGAAAAAGAAATTGCAAAAATTGAGCAAGGACTTTTAGTTTTATTAGGAATTGAAATTGAAGATACAAAAGAAGATGCTTTGTGGTTGGCCAGTAAAATTGCGGCACTCCGAATTCTTTCAGATGAAAGGGAAGTGATGAACAAGTCAATTACTGAAACAGTTGGAGAAGTAATTGTGGTGAGTCAATTTACTTTGCATGCTAAAACTAAAAAAGGCAACCGACCCTCTTATATAAAAGCAGCTAGACCAGAACAGGCAATTCCTTTATATCAACAGTTTAAAGAAGATTTAGCTTTAGCAATTGGTAGACAGGTGCAATCAGGAGAATTTGGTGCGGATATGAAAGTTAGCCTTATTAATGATGGGCCTGTAACTATACTAATTGACACAAAAAACAAAGAATAATGCCGATTACCGAATTACAAAAACAAGTTGATGTTTGGATAAAAAAGTATGGTGTACGTTATTTTAACGAGCTTACTAATATGGCAGTCCTAACAGAAGAAGTAGGAGAGGTAGCGCGTATAATTGCTCGAAAATATGGAGAGCAATCCTTTAAACAAACTGACCACAAGGATTTAGGAGAAGAGCTCTCTGATGTATTGTTTGTATTACTCTGTTTAGCAAACCAAACGAATACCGATTTGCAAAAAGCATTTGATAAAAAGATGCAACTTAAAACAGAAAGGGATTCCAATAGACATCAGAATAATAAAAAATTAAATTCTTAACTAGATTGTAATTTTTACTCCAGCTCTCATCCATCTTCCTGACTGAGGTATATTGCCAAAATCTACATATTCATTGTCAAATAGATTATTTACTTCTAAGAACATAGCACTATTGTTAAATACTTTATATGATAGTCTTGTTGAAATTAACCAAAAAGGTAAATATTCTACATCTTCTCCGCTTTCGAAATCAATATATCCTCCTTCTCTATCTTGTCGTGAAGCTCTCCAATCAATTCGGATATTTTTATTAATGTTTTGGCTTGCAGAGAATGATAAATTTGATTTTAAATGATCTAGAACATATGCAGATTGGAATCCTTCAGAAGTTGTATCTGATTCGTTTACGGCATAGTTAATGTTTAAAGTTGAAATTGGAAGATTAGTGTTGAACATTTTATTAATATCAATTCTAGAATTCAATTCATATCCTGTCGTAGTAAGTTTGTTTAGGTTCTGAGTCCTCCAGATACTATCTCCATTTATTAATACCCAATCAATCATATTTTCCCCTTCTCTTTTGTAGCAAGTGAATGTAGTTTTATGTGAATTACCATTCCACTTTAAACCTAATTCTTGATTCGTGGAATGTTCTAATTTTAGATTAACATTTCCTTGATTAGTAGGAGAGGAATAGTATAGTTCAGTGTAATTAGGAGTCCTCATTGATTTATTATATGAAGTAAATACTTTAATATTATCCCTAATATTATATGACATATCAATTCCAGGAAAATACTCATTCCCATATTCAGAATCAATATTCATCATGATTCCTGCAGAAATTGCTAAATCATTTAGGTTAATATTTTTTTCTAAAAAAAGATTTGTTACTGTTCTGCTTGCTCCTTTGTAATAAAAATTATTAGTATCAATTTCAATTGGATTTTCAAGATCATTACCTAAAACATTAGAGATGATATTGTCTGTTCTTATCTCCATGCCTATTACATTGGTTCCTGTTTTTGTTTTTTGTATCACATTCATATCCATACTAAATACATTTGTTTCATGAAAGTTGTGATACCAAGATGGATTTTCTCTAAACAAGATAAACTCATCATTATGTTTTCTCCATGATATTTTATTATC
>CATEYX010000158.1 GCA_949511925.1 Cryomorphaceae bacterium
AGTATCTCCTAATTGAACTGTAATATTGTTCGGTGGAAGAAACTGGAAGTACCCGTTCCACACTTGTATTTGATGTATAGCTCCTTTTGAATTAAAAGAAGAAATAATACACAATATAAATAATAGTTTTTTCATAATTTATTTTGTGTAATTAAATCCTAATGTATCTTTAATATTTTGTGGTAATTCAGGTAAGTAGGAACGAGAAATCATTAGTGTTGAGATATTCGCCAAATCAGTAAATATCTTATGTTTGTCCACTGTTTCTTTTAAATACCCTTGACCAGAACTTCCTCCTGTTCCTATTTTCTGACCTAACATTTTTTCTACCATTTGAACATGCCTAAACCTCCAAGTTGCAATTTTATGATCAAACTCCACCAAACTTCTAAGGAACTGATACGGCAAATGTAAAACAGGTTGATCCCTGTACAAATTAATTAATAGTGCTGACATTGTAGCTCTGTAGGAAAGAGTTGTTTCCCCTTCTTCAATCGCTTTATTATGTTCAGATTCAGAAAGTACTCTTTCAAAATACTTTTTGTTTTCCTCAATCATACGAATTCTGATTTCTCTATCGCTATCCGTTAAGTTTGCTGCTTTAATTCCTGAAATTTCTTTGTCTAACATTTGGTTTACTGCTCCTTCATATTTTTGAGTGAAGTCAAAACCTTCCATATTTAAAAATGGGATTCTTTCTAACCATTTCTCAACTAAAGAGAATAAAGATTCAGTTGCTTCTAAATCTAAAATTTCTTCTTTCTTTTCTCCTTCAAATTGGCTATGATAAGGACATCCTCCAAACTGATGTCTTTTCTTAATTTTTAAGCCTAGCATTACTTCTATCTTTCTGAATTGGTGTGACTGGAAACCAGATGCAGGAGATAAATGATCTCTAAAATCTAAGAAATCCAAAGAAGTCATAGTTTCTAAAATATCCAACTGCCCAATAAGGGTAGTCATAATTTTATTCACCCTATCCATTCTCCTAACAATTACACCAACATTACTTTCGTTAATTTTGTCTGCTTTAAACAAGTCCATAGTCGAACCTATTTCATGCAGGATTTGCTTAAACCACAATTCATAAGTTTGATGAATGATGATAAACAACATTTCCTCATGTGCCGCTTCTTTTCCATCTCCACTAAGTAGATTTTGTGAATCTAAAACTTTATCAAGAGCTAAGTAATTTATATAGTGTACGGATGTTGTTTCTTCTGACATTTATTCATTTTTATAATCGTAGTAAAAGTAAGCAATCTGATTTAAAAAATCAAAACTGAAATTACAAAAAATAAATAGCATAAAATACTCAAGGATTCTACCCAAAATGAAAAGTACATTTCACCCCTTTTTTCATCAGATTTTACTATTAAAATTGAAGCCACAAAATACAACAAAATTAATGCTAGTAAATTTGAAGATATTATAGTGTTTTCTAAGTACTTAAAAACTGATATTACTAAACAAATAAACAAAGAAAAAAGAGCAATAAATCTTGCTTTTGGTACGCCGAAAAACAATGGAATTGTTTGTAAATTTTTAGAATCATAATTCAAATCTCTAATATCAAATGGGATAGTTATAGCGAAAACAAACAAAAATCGTGACAACAATTGCAATACGATATTTTGTGAAATTGGGATATCATTTTCAAGCACTAATAAAAGCATGGTGCTCACGGTCCAAACAAAAGAAATGATGAAAATTTTACTGAAAGGAATTTTTCTTAATCCGAAAGGATATAAAACAGAAAGTAAACCTACAACAACTATAAAAACCTTGGTTAATAACTGGAATTCAAAAAAGCAATAGGCACTCACTAAACCACCACATATCATTAAAATATAAATAGCAATATTTTGTTTTGCTAACCATTCTTTACGAACATGATTCAATCCCTTTTTTATTCTTACAACCCTTTGATAATTATATGTGAATAGAGTGGCAAAAAATACAAATTTACTAATTTCATGATTTGAAGTTCTAAGCAATAATTCCGAACTCAAAGCCAAGGCGAGCACACAAAATGCAACCCAAAGATTACTAAAAACAAGAAAGTGAATGAATGATTTCAATTTTCAAAGATAAAAAAAGAAGGTAGCTTTAACTAGAAAAAACAACTAGTCACGAACACCTTACATTACTATATTTACAATTCTTTTGGGCACCACAATTATTTTCTTAGGCGATTTACCTTCCAAATAATGAGCTGTTTTTTCATGCTTCATCACCTCAACCTCAACCTGCTCTTTGGTCATTTCGGCAGGTAAAGTAATTTTAAATCTCATTTTTCCATTAAACGAAACTGGGTAGTTCACTTCATTTTCCACTAAATAACTAGAATTAAAGTTTGGGAAATTTGCCTGAGTAACTGAAGTCTTATTACCTAATTTACTCCAAATCTCCTCAGCAATATGTGGCGCATAGGAAGAAAGTAAAATTGTAAAATCACTGATTATTTCTCTGTTACTACATTTTTGTTCTGTCAATTCATTTATACAAATCATAAAAGTACTCACTACAGTGTTAAAAGAATAACGTTCAATTTCTTCCCCCACTTTTTTAATGGTTTTATGAAGAGTCTTGTAATTATCTTTTGTAGGTGTTTCTTCTGAAACTGAAAAGTTATTTTCTGTATCATGTACCAAGCGCCAGAATTTACGAAGGAAATTATGCACCCCACTTATTCCCTTTACATCCCAAGGCTTAAACTGTTCTAATGGTCCTAAAAACATTTC
>CATEYX010000159.1 GCA_949511925.1 Cryomorphaceae bacterium
CAAACTTTAGCAGCTAAAGCTCACCGTCCTCCTTATGGTAAAGATGGTGATTACTTTACAAAACCATCTGCAGAAGATATTTTTGAAAAAGTATATGAAATGATGGGAGAAGCAAATCCCTCTAAATTTCCATCTTTATACTAAATGAATAAAATTACTGAATCCAATTCTAATTATGATGGTTTAGATAAAATGAGCACAGCTGATTTGCTCACAAACATTAATAGAGAAGATAAAACAGTAGCGCTTTTGGTAGAAGATCAGATACCTCAAATTGAACAATTAGTTAATGCAATCTTTCCTAAAATGAAAATTGGTGGACGTTTGTTTTATTTAGGAGCTGGTACTTCTGGTAGGCTAGGAGTTATTGACGCTTCAGAATGTCCGCCTACTTTTGGTGTAGACAATGGTTTGGTAATTGGAATTATGGCAGGAGGCGATAAAGCTATGCGAAAAGCAGTAGAATTTGCTGAGGATAATACAGATTTAGGTTGGGAGGATTTACAATCTCATAATATAAATGAGAATGATGTGGTGATTGGTATTGCGGCTTCTGGTACTACTCCTTATGTGATAGGGGCACTTAAAAAATGCCAAGCAGAAAATATAACTACAGGTTGTATTGTTTGTAATGCTAATGCTCCTGTGTCAAAAGTTGCTAATTTTCCTGTTGAAGTAGTGGTTGGTCCTGAGTTTGTTACTGGAAGTACTAGGATGAAATCAGGAACTGCACAGAAATTGGTTTTGAATATGATATCTACTTCAGTGATGATAAAGCTAGGAAAGGTTAAAGGAAACAAAATGGTAGATATGCACCTTTCTAATAATAAATTAGTGGATAGGGGAACTAAAATGCTAATGCAGGAGATAGGTGTTGACTATGAAGTGGCTAAAGCTTTGTTAAATCAATTTGGCTCTGTCCGTAATGCTGCAGATAGTTACGATGGATAAAGAAAAAATAATAGAAGGGGTGATGTGGCTTTCCGGATTTTCAATCTTGATAATTCTATCTTCTATTACGTTGTTTGCAGGATTTAATAACTTACGTCAGGGTAGCTATACTGTTTTAGTAATAGGACTTACTTTAATTCCAGCTATTTTCTTTTGTGCTTACAAAGGATTTAAATTGATTCTGGATGTTATTTTCGAGAAGTAGTCTTATTTGCTCTTGTCATTTGCCTTTTGCCTGGAGGGCCGTCTAAAACTATAATTTCAAAATCAACTGCTTTCATGGTTCGTTTCACTACCCCTTTTGCACAGTAGGTTACTAAAAAACCATCTTCATTTAATAAATTATACATATTCTGAAAGACTTCAGCTGTCCATAGTTCGGGTTGTTTTTCTGGAGAAAAGGCATCAAAATAAATAATATCAAATTTAGTTTTGCTTGTATAATTTTCTAAAGCAATTTCATTTTTTGTTAATCTAAAAAAATTATTTATTACATGTTCCTTCTCCCATTCACATTCGTGAAGTTGTAATAATTTTGATTTTTCTTCTCCAATTAATTCAGTAAAATTAAGCTGACTATAACTTTCTTTTGCAACAGGATATAGTTCAATTCCATGATAATTAATAGTAATTTCTTTTTGTTGTGCTTTTTGTGCTGTAAGCAAAGCGTTTAGTCCTGTTCCGAAACCAACTTCTAGGATATTAAATTGCTTTTTGTTTTCTGCCAGAAGTCCATTTTTAATAAAAACATACTCGGCTTCAACAATTGCTCCGTGTTTGGAATGATAAGTTTCATTTACTTCAGGGTTAAAAATGGAATGAGATCCATCATTAGTAATTACAAGCTTGTTTGTCATTGGTTAGAAAGTTATTGGCAAATTTAGTTTTTATTGAGAGCAAATACTTAGTTGTGTAAATTATTAAAATAATAAATATCGTTTTTGAACGCATAAGATATTTTTGAAAAAGACAATTTTTATTTTGTTTTCATTATTTTGAACGTATATTTGTGATAGTAAAAGAGTTAATAATTAAATAATTACAAATATGAAAAAGATTTTTACACTATGTTTTGGAATTGCAATAGCGGTTTCTTCTTATGCCACTCATCTTATGGGAGGGCAAATTTCTGCTACTTATTTAAGTTCTGATACAACAGGTTCGCATTACTATTTAGAATTAGATGTTTATAGAGATACTTTAGGAGTTCCAATGACATTAAACCAAGATGTGGATATTTTTATGTTAGATACAAGTGGAAATTATAGTTTTGTTTCCTCACAAAGTCTTTCTTTTGGTTTAGGTGGCCCAGTTAGTTCTATGTCATCAGTATATGGGGTTGAGGTGTATCATTTTACTGATACAATTAATTTTCCTACTAATGGCTATTACATGATAAAGTGGACTGATTGTTGTAGAAATGGAGCAATTATTAATATGGCTAATCCATTAAGTGAAAGCATGAGTTTCTTAACTTATGTAAATGTGGATAGTGCTAATCCAAATTCTTCACCAACTTTCTTAGCTCCACCGGTTTCTTATTTACCAGCTAATACTTTATGGCAATATAATCCTCTTCCATTTGATCCTGATGGAGATTCTTTAGTTTGGCATTTATCTGTGCCTTTATCAGCTGGTATGTCAGTGCCGTCATTAGTTATGGGTTATGAGTTCTTATCGGATACAACTTATTCTAATGCAACGGGTCTTTTTTCAATTGATTCAATAACTGGTGCTGTTACTTGGGATGCTAAAATGGTTGGTAATTTTGTAGCTTCTTTTGCTGTTGAAGAATACCGAAATGGTGTTTTAGTTGGAGCTATGAGTAGAGATATGCAATTTGTTGTTGTCCCTGACACTACAAATGCTATGCCTGTCATTTCTAATATGCAATCATTACCAACAAATAATTTAGGATATCCTTATATTAAAATTGCTCCTGGACAAAACTATCAGGTTCATTTATTAGCTTCAGATGCTGATGTAAATGATGTAGTAAGCATGAGTTCATTTGGTGAGCCTTTCGGCTTAACTACTGCGGCATCTACTTTTACTTATTCTTTAACAGGAAATGGTAATGAAATAGAAGGTACGTTTGCTTGGACGCCAGATGTTAGTCAAGTTCGTTCAAATCCTTATTTAGTTGTATTCCGAATTTCTGATAATTTCTTTTATTATGATGAAACAGTTCAGATTGAAGTAACAAATAATACTACTTCTTTTGAAGAAGTAGATGATTTTAAAGTTCATGATATTTATCCTAATCCGGCAAACACTAGCTATACATTGCCATTAAGTTTGACTAAAGGAAAGGATATTGAGGTTAGTATTTATAATGTTTTAGGAGTTAAGGTCTCTTCTAAGCGGTTGAATCTTTCAGCTGGAAATCATATGATAGTTACGCCTTTTGATTTAAAAAATGGACAGTACTTTGTTAATATTACCGATGGTAATGGATTAACAGTTGTAACTAAAAAATTACTTGTGGTTAAGTAAACTTGTTTCATAGTTTTTTAGGTTGAAAAAGAGGGGTATATCCCCTCTTTTTTTATATTTTTGCAGCACTTTTAAAACAAGGAATACCTACTTATGAAAGTTACAAAAACAAGTATATCAAAACTAAATACAACTGATTTTTCAAATTTGCCTTTTGGTACAGTTTTTTCTGATCATATGCTTATTTGTAATTATAAAGATGGTAAATGGAATGAGCCAGAAATTCTGCCTTACGGACCAATTCCTATGCCTCCAGGCGCTCAGGTTTTACATTATGGTCAATCTGTTTTTGAAGGAATGAAAGCTTTTAAAAACAATTCAAACGAAATATTACTTTTCAGAAAGGAAGAAAATTTTAAGCGATTAAATCAATCAGCTGAACGCTTGTCAATTCCAGTAATTGAGGAGAGTATTTTTATGAATGGCTTAGATAATTTATTAAAAATTGATAGTGAGTGGTGTAAAGCTGAACAAGGCTATTCATTGTATATTCGTCCTTTTATTTTTGCGTCAGGTGAGTGTGTGAAAGCATCGGCATCAGAAGAGTATACATTTATTATTATTACTTCTCCAACTACAAAGTATTATGCAGGTGAAATGAATGTAGTAGTTGAAGAGCATTATACTAGAGCTCCTCAAGGTGGGGTTGGTTATGCAAAAGCTGCAGGAAATTATGCAGCTTCATTTTACCCTACAAAACAAGCAAATGCAAAAGGTTTTCAGCAATTAATATGGACTGATGCAAAAGAACATAAATATATTGAGGAATCAGGAACAATGAATATTTGGTTCAGAATAGGAGATGTTTTAATTACACCTGCGCTTTCCGATAGTATTTTAGGAGGAATAACAAGAGATAGTATTGTTGCTTTAGCAAAAGATAATGGAATTAAGGTTGAACAAAGAAGAATCCTGATCACTGAAGTAATTGGAGCTTTTAATAACGGAACGCTTAAGGAAGCTTTTGGTACAGGTACTGCTGTTACTGTCAATCCAATTAATACAATTACTTTTCGTGATGAAAGAATGGTTATTGAACAGCAAGCTGATTCTTTTGCCTTGAAATTGAAACAACAGCTTCAGGGAATCCAAAAGGGGAGTATTGATGATACTTATAATTGGACTTCTAAAGTAACGGCTTAAGCTTTATACTCCATTTTATAGTGCATAATTCCGGCTTCTTCAAATATATTGCCTGATTTTTCAAAACCAACTTTTTCATAAAAAGGTGTAACTTGCTCTTGTGCATGCATATATTTTAATGCATTACTTTCTTTTATGTCATCTAGAATAGCTTTCAAGATAAGCATGCCAAATCCTTTTCCTCTAGCTTGTGAAAGTACAGCAAAGCGCTCGAGTTTAAAGCCACTATCTGTTTTTCTATGTCTGGCAGTTGCTAAAGGAATATCGTTTTCTATTAACAGAAAGTGAGTAGATTCCTCTTCAAACTCCCATTCTAATTCTTCTGGACAATTTTGTCCAATTACAAAAACATCATATCTTATTTTATGTGCTTTTTTCATTAGTACTTCATTCTTAAAACGAAATTTTTTTATCTCAACCATAATTGTATTTTATGAAGTAAAAATATGTATTTTTGAGCAATAAATTAAATAATAAAAACATGAAAAAAATATTTTTTACAGTAGCTCTAGCAATTTTGACAACTTTTAGTTTTGCAACTAAGCCGCACATTGATAATGTTAGTGTAAATACTAAGAATTCAACTATAAATTGGATTGGTTCTAAAATTTCATCTAACCATGAAGGTACAGTTAATATTCTTAAGGGTACTTTAAATATTGATCATGGAACCTTAGTTGGTGGTCAGTTTAGTATTGATATGCAATCATTAGCAACCACTGATATGTCTGAGGCATATAATAAAAAATTGGATGGACATTTAAAGAATGAAGATTTTTTTAATGTAGCCGAATTTCCTACTGCATTGGTTGCAATTACAAGTGCTAAAAAGAGAGATGGTAATGATTATTATATTACAGCTGACTTAACCATTAAAGGAATTACTCACTCTATAAATTTCCCTGCAGTTGTAATGTTAAATGGTCTTAATTTTACGGCAACTGCTAATATTAAAATTGATAGAACTAAGTGGGATATTAAATACAACTCAGGAAACTTTTTTGAGAATCTAGGTGATAAGCTTATTCTTGATGAAATTGTTTTAGATGTTTATTTACTGTCGGTTAAATAATTGACAATTTATTTACTAGTAATTACAGCCTTTTTATTGGCGTTTTTAATTGCTATTTATCAAAAAGTAAGAGGACTAAATTTTTGGTCCTCTTTTTTTAAATCATTAATTGCAGTATCTGGTGTTCTTGGTGTTATTTGGAAGATATTAGATTAATAACTTCTTCAGCCAAAAGATTTGCGCTTGTAGGGTTGTTTCTAAACCATAATTCAGGTTCAATAAGTTCTAATTCGCTTAAGGAAATTATGTTATTGTTGTCATAAACAATATCTACTCTTGCATATAATGGGCTAAAAGGGCTTGCTTTTAGGCAGTTTTCTGCAAATATAATTTCTTCCTTATTTGGTTGGTATTCTTCTACTTTTCCACCATGATCATCCTGCACACGAAAATCACCTTTTTTAGCTGTCTTTTTTACTGCATGAGTATATTTTTCTCCAATCATTATCAAAGATATTTCCCCTAAAAAGGTAATGTTTTTTAAAAAACTTTGGAAGAGCATACATTCTACTTTTATTAACTCCTGAAAGATGTTTTCATGTTCCTTATAATTATTATGATTAACACGGTAAGTATGTCTTGCAGCTCCTGAAATAGCTGGTTTTAGTACGACTTCCTTCCAATTAGTTTTTTCAAAGAGTTGTTTTAAAGTTATAGTCTCTCCTTTTTCTATAAATATAGTAGGAGCAATATTGATATTATTTTTTGCTAAATCTTGTAAATAATGTTTGTCAATATTCCAATTAATAATTTCTGCAGAATTGATAAAGGTAGTTTTATTCTTTGTGTTTTTTAGCCAAGTAAAAAATTTATCAAAGCGTTCAAAATAATCCCATGTAGTTCTGAAAATAGCGTATTTGGTAGTTGTCCAATCAAAGTGTTTGTCTGCCCAATCCTTTTTTATAACGCGCAACCCTTTTTCTTCAAGTGCAGTTTGAAGTAATTGATCCTCTAAAAGCACTTGGTCAATATACCAATCTGTTTTGTTAGGATTTACATAGCGGTGGTCGGTAAGTATTACAAGATCAAACATAGCTTTATCTGTAAGCATGTTTTATCAGATCTTTTAACTGGATTATCTCTAATGTTTTTTCATGAGTTGCTTCCAGTACAACTTTTGGTGCGCAATTATTTTGAAGGGCTTCTTTCCATCTCAAAGCACATAAGCACCATCCATCACCTGGCTTTATTCCTGGAAAACCGTATTGTGGCATAGGGGTGGATAAGTCATTGCCTGCTTCATATGAGAATTGCAAAAAATCTTCAGTAGCCACAATGCATATAGTATGTAACCCTAAATCAGTTTCGTCAGTATTGCAACAGCCATCACGAAAGTATCCTGTTAAAGGATTTTGACTACAACTAATTAAAGGTTCTCCAAATACATTATTAGCCATTACAACATTTTTTTTTAGGGGTTAATTTAAGTCTTCTTTTTGCTATAAAATCGTAAGTAAAATCAAGCAGAAAAGTAGGTGAAATAGTTAAAAAGTAAAGTAAGTTATATGGGAATTTTAATTGCTTACAAATTTTAAAAACTGCTTCTGATTTGAAAACAACAATATCATCATAAATATAAGCTACTGAGTTTTGATTTTTTATTTGAAATTTCTCAATTATTTTCATTCCTTCAGTTGAGTTAAAAGGAATAAATGATATTTCATTTTTATGTAACTTATCCTTTGCAAAGAATATCCACTTATTGCAAAAATTGCAATCTCCATCATATAATACAATAGCTATTTTCATTTATTCAGTAATTATTCTTTTATCTACAGTTCCATTATCATAAATATAGAAAAGAGGAGTGTTTGCCTTATAGTTTGTTTCTCTTCCTAAAAGGTCAATAATTTTAATTAATTTATGTGATTTTTCATTTGTAATGTTATTAGTACTTGTAGTGCTAATTAATCCGTTAATATCATATTTATTAAAAAATTCCCAAATTTTTTCTGAAGCATTTATATCCTGATTAGTTGTTCCGTTTGGAAATACTGCACCAGGCCAACTGTGTTCGCCATCAATTATTTTATAATGTTCAGCTGTAGCTCCATTAGTTCCCTTTTCCCAAATTTGATGTTCAGCTGTACAACCATCAGTAGTGTTTATGTCAGGTACATTAGTTATAATTGGAGTGCTGTTACAATTGTTAAAGTTTGCCCAGTAATTCATGATATCAGGAATTGATTCTGTGTTACTACTAGCATTATAAGAAACTGTTGGGTCTAAAGTTCCGTGTATTTGCATAACTGGCATTTGATGGTTTGGGCTACAACTATTAAACCGACCAGTAATCATACTTCCGGTTACAGATGCTACTGCTGCAATTCTATCGCTTAATTCGCAGGCTAATTGATAACTCATAAAACCTCCGTTTGACATACCCGTACTGTACACTCTACTTAGATTAATATTATATTCGGCTGAGATAGAATCAATAAGTGCAGAAGTAAATCCTATATCATCAACTGTACTGCCTCCCCATCCTAGATTCCAGTGGCTTGTTCCTGAGTTGTCTAATGTTCCTTCAGGATGTACAATGATAAAACCTTCTGTATCGGAAATTGTTCTAAAATCACCATAGACCATTTGTTGAAATGCATTTGAAGTATATCCGTGAAAATTAAAAACTAGAGGGATTTCAGTTTCTATTGAATAGGATGCAGGAATATATAAAATATAATCTCTTTGCAAGCCGCCATGGGTAATGCTTGCGTTTATTGTTTGTTGACCAAAAGTGAATAGTGGCAAACAGATTAAAATGGTAAATAATTTTTTCATTTATTGTATTTTAATTTGTTTAGTGATAGTCCCGTTTTTTGTTTTGGTAAGTTGAATCCTGCTTTTTTCATTACTTGGTCTTCCAAGTAAATCAAAGGTTATATTTGTATTTTTTGAAGGTTTTATTTCTTCAACTTGTGTAGTGCTAAAAGGTACCAATTGAACATCTTCAATAGTAGTGCTATTATTTAAAATACTTGCATTTATTGTTTTAGGGTAATATCCGTTTTTACTAAAGGTTATGTTGTAATTCCCTTGGTATAAATGTCTGTGGTAATTTCCTTTGGGTAGATTAGAATATACATGGGAACTATCTATATCATGAGATAGTATCTCAACTTTTGCTTTTAATCGACTTCCTGTAATGCTATCTGTTACTATGCCTCTTAATCCGTATAAAGTCTGTTGCATGTAGTTTATTAAGGAAGGATAGTTAGCATCCCATAATGAGGGTAGATCATTTGGGTTTGGAGTTTTATCATCTGAAAGTTCTAAAGTGAATTCACGGCAATGCTTGTAGTAATTCATATAATCTTGTCTGCCTCCATCTACTTCATACCAATTATTGCCATTAGTAATTCCATCATTCAGATAGTTAAAATACCCATTTCCACTATTGGCCTGGCAACTATCTGCATATTCATGAGATACATATTCCCACCAGTTATCATCTGCAGCTAAATTACTCCAAGTATCCCAAGGGTAATTACAAACTTCAGCACCACCGTGCATATTAGCTGATATTGTAAAATTTACTGTGTCCGCAAGCCCCATAAAAATAGTTGTTTCATTTTGATATGCATTTCCATCAGGATGAGGGCCATCTTGAGGATCAGGATAATTTCTATTTAAATCAATCCAATTAGCATTGTAGCGAGTTGCTGACCATACATCTTGGTTTCCTCCATAATAAGCTCCATCAGGG
>CATEYX010000160.1 GCA_949511925.1 Cryomorphaceae bacterium
AAAGGTTTTAATAATTTTGGTTAATAAGTAATGATTTTCAAATTGCGAATTGTTTCAAAAATCACAAACAATTTTTAATTTTACGGCTATGAGAAAAATATTATTTCTATTTTTTATTTCTGCTATTTTAGCTAGCATTCCAAATGTTTTGCAGGCACAAAATAAAGCTATTTTTTTAAGTGACTCTACTGTCTGGGCCGACAGTGTAATGGCTACTCTTTCTCAGGATGAGCGTATTGCACAGCTTTTTATGGTAGCGGCATATTCCAATAAAGATGAATTGCATAAACAACAAATTACCGATTTAGTTAAGCATTATAAAATTGGAGGAGTAATGTTTTTACAAGGCGGTCCGCTAGGACAAGCTAATTTTACAAATTATTTACAGCAGCATGCTAAAGTTCCATTGATGATTGCTATTGATGCTGAGTGGGGGGTAGCTATGCGTCTTGATTCTGCTTTACGTTTTCCTTGGCAAATGACACTTGGTGCAATTGAGGATACTGCTTTGATTTATGATATGGGAGTTGAGGTGGCTCGCCAGTGTAAGCTTTTAGGAATTCACATTAATTTTGCTCCTGTTGTGGATGTAAATTCTAATCCTAAAAATCCAATTATTAATAATCGTTCTTTTGGTGAAAATCCTGATAAAGTGTCGAGAATGGGTATAGCCTACATGAAAGGCATGCAAGATAATCATGTATTGGCCTGTGCGAAACATTTTCCTGGCCATGGCGATACGGAAGCTGATTCGCATAAAACTTTGCCTGTTGTTAAGCATTTAAAGTATCGCTTGGAAGAAGTTGAGTTAGTTCCTTTTAAAAAATTAATTGATAACGGTTTGGGTTCTGTTATGGTGGCTCATCTTAATATTCCAGCATTGGATGATACTAAAGATTTATCAGTATCCTTATCACCTAAGGTTGTAAATGGGTTGCTGAAAGAAGAAATGGGCTTTACGGGTCTTACCTTTACTGATGCACTAAACATGAAGGGGGTAAGTCAGTTCTATGAACCAGGATTGGTAGATGTAAAAGCATTATTAGCTGGAAATGATGTATTGCTTTTTGCTGAAAATGTACCAAAAGCAATTGAGGAGATTAAAAAAGCAATTACGGAAAATAAAATCTCACAAGCCAAAATTGATACTAGGTGCCATAAAATATTAATGGCAAAAAAGTGGATGGGCTTGGATAAATATAAGGCTGTAGATGTAAGCAAAATAGTAGATGAGATTATTACTATTGAAACAAAGTTGCTAGATAAAAAACTAGTAAAATCTTCAATAACATTATTGCAGAATTATGATGATTTATTGCCTTTAAAACGCTTGGATACGTTAAGGATTGCTTCAGTAAGTATTGGAGAGCAAGCTAATGATTTTCAAACCACATTGAGTAATTACGCTTCAATTACTCATTTTACAATTGCTGAAAAAGCAACCCTAAGTCAGCAAGCATTTTTATTGCATGAATTGTCAAAATATAATTTGGTTATAGTTAGTGTTCATAAATCCAACGCTAATGCTTGGAAGTCCTATGAAATTGATAGAAAAGCAGATATTCTTGTGCAATCAATTGCTATGCAATCCAAAGTAGTAGTTCCAATTTTTGCGAATCCATATAGTTTAAACTCCTTTTTGTTTACTAATAATTTTGATGCTCTTTTGTTAGGGTATCAAAATTCT
>CATEYX010000161.1 GCA_949511925.1 Cryomorphaceae bacterium
AAAAAACTCCTTTTTAAAATTAATCAAGTATAGCTTTTTACTTGCACGGGTTAGTGCAGTGTATAGCCATCTTAGGTAGGATTTATCTAACATGTCTTCAGTAAAGTAGCCTAAGTCCACAAATACATTTTCCCATTGTCCTCCTTGTGATTTGTGACAAGTAATGGCGTAAGCGAATTTTATTTGCAAGGCATTAAAGAATTCGTCTTCCTTAATTTTTTTGTTTATCTCCTTTTGTCCTTTATAGTCCAAACCAACTTCTTTGTATAGTTGTTGGTATTGCTCATAAGTTATGGCTGGGCTTTCACTCGTTAAGGTTTCTAGTAATAATATTACCTCTAATTCTTTTTCATCTGGATAGTCTACCATTTGTACGCTAGCTTTTGCAAATCGGAAACCATATCGTTCAATAGTTTCTTTTATTTTTACTACTTCTACAATATCACCATTGGCAATAAATCCTGCTTTGCTACTGTCGTCTAGCCAATAATAATTATTTCGTACAACCATAAGCATATCGCCAGCTGAAATTTCATTTTCCTGCCATCTTATTTTTGCTCTTATCTGCTGGTTGTAAAGGTTTGCTCTTTTGTTGGATCGGCAAAGTACTGTAGTATTATTTACTCCTTCATTGCTGTAAGCGGTTTCTAATGCGTCTTGCAAATCCTCACCTGTATTAAGGCGAATAACTTCTGAATTGGTCACTAATTTAGGATAGGAGTAATCAGCAGTTGCAATTCTATTTCTAAGGTCAGTTGCATTTTCTAGTATTAATGAATCTTCCTTTTGCCTAACTACTTGGGTAAGTTCCTTGCAAATAACTTGTTTGTTGTAATTCAGTTCTAGTTTATCTTCATTTAAGGCTGGACTTATATCCAAATGAACAGGAGGGAGTTGTGCTGTATCTCCAATCAAAATAAGTTTACAATCCTGCCCTTGATATACATATTCAATCAAATCATCTAAAAGAGAGCGGTTACCAAATCCTTTATCTGAATTTTCAGGAATCATTGAAGCTTCATCAACTATGAAAATAGTATTGCTATGTGTATTATCTTTAAGCGTGATAAAAGTGTTCCCACTCTTATTAGTTCTTATCCAATAAATCTTTTTGTGTATTGTACTTGCTGACTTTTTGGAATATTTCCCTAAAACTTTTGCGGCTCTTCCTGTTGGAGCCATGAGTACCGAACGCTTCCCAAGTACAGGTAATGATTTCACCAAAGTAGCAACTAAAGTGGTCTTTCCTGTTCCTGCATATCCTTTTAGCATATATATGCTTCTATTACCAATAGTACTTACAAATTCAGCAATGTCTGTTATTAGAGTATCCTGTTCTGATGTGGGGGTGAAAGGAAAATGGATTCTTAATTTTTCTTGTAATTTATTGCTATTCATTATAAGATACTTACTTCAGGTTCTATGCTAATGCCGTATTTGACTTTAATTTTTCGCTGAATTTCTTTGGCTAAGTTTATGATTTCAGTTCCGCTTGCGTTTCCATAATTAACCAAAACTAATGCTTGATTTTCATGTACGCCTGCATCTGCTTTTCTGTATCCTTTTAGTCCTGCATTATCAATTAGCCAGCCAGCAGCAATTTTAGTTTGGGAATCTGAAATTGTATAGCCTACCATGTCTGGGAATTCTTTTTTTAACGCTTCAAATTCAGTAGTTTCAATAACAGGGTTTTTAAAAAAACTTCCGCTATTTCCTAATACTTTAGGGTCAGGTAATTTCCCACTCCTAATGTTGATGACTGCCTCAGCAATAGTTGCAGGGTTAGCTTCTAACTTCAGATTTTTTAATTCATCCTCAATTGCACCATAAGTTGTTTTATTAAGGGGTTGTTTGCTTAACCTAAATTCAACTTTAGTAATAATGAATTTCTTTTCTTCTTCCATTTTGAAAGTAGAATTTCTGTAGGAAAATTCACAATCTGTATTGCTGAAAATTTTAACTTCTTTGTTTTTAATTTCTAAAGTATGTACTTTAGTTATGCTGTCTTTTACCTCCATGCCGTAAGCACCAATATTTTGAACAGGGCTAGCACCAACTGTTCCTGGTATTAATGCTAAATTTTCTACTCCTGATAGCTCTTGGCTAACACTCCACATTACAAAATCATGCCAAACTACTCCAGCACCAACTTCAACTAATATGTCATTTTCATTATCTTCTAAAATACATATCCCCTCAATTTTATTGTGAAGAATTAATCCGTCAAAATCTTGTGTTAGAAGTATGTTAGAGCCACTACCAAGAATAAAGAATTTTTTTTCTTTGTGTAGATTAGTTTTTAGAATTTTTTTAAGCTCAAGAACTGAGTCAAATGAGCAGAAATACTTTGCTTTTACAGCTATACCAAAGGTATTATGATTCTTTAAGGAGTAATTATTAAAAATATTACTCATGCGTCATAACAATTTCACTTATTTTCTTATCAGCACACTTTAAAGTGCGGGCTTTGTATTTCTTAATGATTGAATAATCGTGTGTGGCAATCAAAACCGTTGTTCCTTTTGCATTTATTTCCTTGAATAATTCAATTATTTTCTCTGATCTTTCGGGGTCTAAATTTCCTGTTGGTTCGTCTGCTAAAATAATTTCAGGATTATTCAAAAGTGCTCGAGCAATAGCAGCTCTTTGTTGTTCTCCTCCTGATAATGTGTAAGGCATTTTATCCTTCACTTCACTTATGTGTACACTTTCTAGCACCTCATTTATCCGTTCAGCCATTTTTACTTTATCTTTCCATCCTGTAGCTTTTAGTACAAAGGATAAATTTTCAAATACCGTTCTGTCTGATAGCAATTGGAAATCCTGAAAAACAATTCCTAATTTCCTTCTTAAAGCAGGAATTTCTTTGGCTTTAATTTTATTAAGGTCAATATCTGCTAAGGAAATATTTCCGGCACTCACTTTTAGTTCCCCATATAATACTTTGAGTAAGGAACTTTTACCGCTACCTGTTTCGCCAACAAAATATATAAAATCTCCTGCAGCAATTTTTAATGTAATATTACTAAAAATCTGTTGCTTCATTTGGTGTATGTCTACACCTTCCAAATTAATGATAGGGTTATTCATTTTTGTTGGAGTATTTATGAATTTTACCGTAAGGAATGATCTCTAGTAAAGTCATTATTCCTTTTGAATCAGCTTCCAGATTGTTCTTTTTTAGCCCAACTTCTTGTTGACTTAGCCTGAAATAGGCGCATAAGGTCATCTGCTCATCTCTAATTTGCACAAAGTCAGGGATAGTTTTCGTTCCTTTTATTTTTAATATATATAACACTAACGCAAATTAAGAAATTAATTCTTCATTAAACGCTTGTTTACCTCAATAATTGTTAGAGAAATCTGTTGAAAACTTCAATTACCTGTTTTTAGTGCCAAGCCTAATTTATTTACTTTTAAATCTGATAAGAAAGACTATGCATAAAATTATAAAATTACTGCTGATATTACTATTTTTTAGTGTTCAGATTAAAGCTCAGCATACTAATTTAGCAAAGGCAAGCGCTTTGTATTCTGAGGAAAAATACAGTGCAGCTCAAGCTTTGTTTCGACAGTTAATTATTGATGAAAGAACTAACGAACAGGCTAATTATTATAATGCAAAATGTTCAAAGGAGTTGTTTGCTTCAGATGCTATTTTCTTATATGAACAATTCCTTTTAGCTTTTCCTTATACTTCATTTACTCAGCAAGTGAATGAGGACTTGGCTTTGTTGTATTACAGAGATTTAGATTATCCTAAGGCAGTTAAATATTTTCTACAATTCAAAAGTTTAGAGCAACACCCTGATTTAGTTTTTAAATTAGCCTATGCTAATTTTAGCATTGATTCTTTGGTTGATGCTCAATATTATTTTTCAAAACTAATTAATACTGAAAGTAAATATGCAGCAACTGCTCAGTATTATTCAGCTTATATTGCTTACCAAAATGGTTTGTATAAAACAGCTTTAAATGGCTTTAAGCATTTAATTGCTGACGAGCAGTTTGGGCCTATTATCCCTTATTACATTACACAAATTTACTTTTTTCAGAAAAGCTATAATCAGTTAATTGCATTTGCATCTCCACTTTTGGAAACGGTTATTCCCTCACGGAAGGCAGAAGTAAATCGTTTGTTAGCTGAGGCCTATTATCGTACAGAAGATTTTGAAAATTCTATTATTCACTTTAGTGCTTATGTTGAACAGGTTGATCAAGTAAATCCTATTATTAATTTTTTGTTAGGACAATCCTTTTTTAAAGTGGGTGAGTTCGAGAATGCTATAAATTATTTAGAGAAAGCAAGTAGTTCTGCTGATAGTATCAGTCAGCATGCTACTTATTGTTTGGGAGCTTCTTACTTAAAAGTCCAGCAGTTTAATTATGCTTTACAAGCTTTTAAAAAGTCGGCATCTTATTCTTATGATGAAGTTATTCAGGAAGAGGCTTTTTATAATTACGCAAAATTATCGTATCAGTTGGATTTACC
>CATEYX010000162.1 GCA_949511925.1 Cryomorphaceae bacterium
CTATATCATCCGTAAGCATAACAGTAAGCAAGGCCTTTTTATCCACCTTAGCTGCTAATACCATTACTAAGTTTTTTTCTTTCCTTAAAGCAAAAGAAACATTCTTCATGTCCTCCGCTTCCATAATTACCTGCTTAGCAATAAAACAAACGCCATTTACCTCAATTGCATCCTTTAATAAATCCTGCTGTATATTCCCAGCATTTGATTTTTTTAGAGCTGAAATTTGTTTCTCTAGAATTTTGTTAGTTGAGATTAATTGCTCCACACCCATTTTCAAATCCTTATTTTTTACAATACCAGCAATTTTATTTAATAATTCCTCTTTAGTATTCAGATGAGCAAAAGCACAAATTCCTGTTGTAGCTTCTATTCTTCTTATTCCTGATGAAGTAGAGCCTTCAGATAAAATTTTAAATAAACCTATTTCTCCAGTTGCATTTACATGAGTGCCTCCACATAGTTCCTTTGAAGAATCAAACTGAATCATACGCACAACATCATCATATTTTTCGCCAAACAACATAATAGCACCCATGTCATCAGCCTTAGCTAAAGGCAGATCTATATGTTCATTCAAATTGATATTTGCTAATATCTTAGCATTTACATCTGCTTCAATTTTTTGTAAATCAGCTTTTTCAATTTTAGAAAAGTGTGTAAAATCAAAACGCAAATAGTTAGGATTAACTAATGAACCCTTTTGTACTACATGCTCTCCTAAAACAGTTCTTAAACTTTCCTGCAACAAGTGGGTTGCAGTATGATTTCTCTCACTAGCTTTTCTATCAGCAGCATTTACTTTCGCCACAAAATTAGCATTTACATTGTTTGGTAATTCATCCGTAAAATGGATAATTAACTTATTTTCTTTTTTTGTGTCAACTATGGAAATAGTTTCTGTTTGGGATTCAATTACACCTGTATCCCCTACTTGACCTCCTCCTTCAGGATAAAATGGTGTTAAGTTAAATACAAGTTGAAATTGTTCTCCATCCTTTGTTTTTACTTTTCGGTAACGAGTAATTTTAACATCAGTTTCTATATATGTATAACCAACAAACTCTAACTTATCATCCTCTAATAAAACCTCCCAATCGCCTTTCTCAATCTTTCCTGACTTTTTGGATCTATCTTTTTGCTCTTGCATTGCTATATCAAAATCAGTTTGATTAAAACTTAAATTTTGCTCACTTAGTATAAGTGAAGTTAAATCAGCTGGGAAACCATAAGTATCATACAGCTCAAAAATTTGTTTTCCTGCAATTTCACCCTTAGCACTTTTAGTTATTTGGTCAATTCTTTTTAAACCATCCTCTAAGGTTCTTAAAAAGGATTCTTCTTCTTCTTTTACAACTTTCTGAATCAAGTTTTTTTGTGCCTTAAGCTCGTTAAATTGTGAGCCCATTTGACTAACTAATACCTCAACAAGTTCATGCATAAAAGCACTTTTCAGGTTAAGAAAAGTATACCCATACCTAACTGCTCTTCTTAGAATCCTACGGATAACATAGCCTGCCTTTACATTGGAAGGCAACTGCCCATCAGCAATTGAAAAAGAAATAGCACGAATATGATCGGCAATAACACGCATTGCAATATCTTGTTTTTCATTTTCGCCATACTTTAACTTAGTTCTTTTGGCTATAGCTTGAATAATAGGCTGAAAAATATCAGTATCATAATTTGATTTCACTCCTTGCATTATCATGGCTAACCGTTCAAGGCCCATACCAGTATCTACATGAGAATTAGGTAAGGGTTTTAAACTTCCATCCGAAAAACGATTGTATTGCATGAAGACCAAATTCCAAATCTCAATTACTTGAGGATGATCTTCATTTACTAAATCTGCACCACTCACTTTTGCTCTTTCAGCATCAGTTCTATTGTCAAAATGGATTTCAGAACAAGGACCACAAGGACCTGTCTCTCCCATTTCCCAAAAATTATCTGATTTATTTCCGTTAAGAATTTTATCCTCGGGCAAGTACTTAGCCCACATATTAAAAGCTTCATTATCTTTTTCAAGTTTATCCTCTTCTGCACCTTCAAAAACAGAAACATATAACCTGTCCTTATCCAACTTACAAACCTGAGTCAAAAACTCCCATGCCCAGCTGATTGCTTCTTCTTTAAAATAATCCCCAAAACTCCATGAACCAAGCATTTCGAACATAGTATGGTGATAAGTATCATGTCCTACTTCTTCCAAATCATTATGTTTACCAGAAACACGCAAGCATTTTTGAGAATTAGCAATTCTCAAGCTTTTAGGTTCAGAGTCTCCTAA
>CATEYX010000163.1 GCA_949511925.1 Cryomorphaceae bacterium
ACTGCAAGTAATAAGCAAATAAACTTAGTAAGTAAGGAGGCGAGTTTGAAGCACGACTTAATGGTTGATGGGCTTAATTTTAAATTAATTGGAAAGGCGGATAGAGTAGATTTTGAGGGTGATATCCTTAGAATTATTGATTATAAGACGGGTAAAGTAGAAGAGACTGAGGTTGCGTTTACTGAATATGATGAGCTAACTTCTAATAATAAAAAAGCAAAAGCCTTTCAGTTATTGATGTATGCTTATTTATATTTGAAAATGAACCCACTGCATCAGGAAAAGGAGGTGGTTGCTGGAAATTTTGCATTTAAAAACTTGAAGTCAGGGTTAATAAAAGTGAGTAAGAAAATAGGAACACGACAAAAGGAGGTAGTTAGAGTTGATGCTAATGTTATGGGTGAAGTGGAAGAACAATTAGAGTTTATTCTAAGTCAAATTAAGAATGATAACTTTACTCAGGTTGCTGACGTTAAAGCTTGTGAATGGTGTGACTACAAATCAATATGTAAGCGATAATTTGTATCTTTACTTACACTAAAATTATAAAAATTAAAAGTATGAAAAAATTAATTACGCTAATATTTATTGGGATATGTTGTGTAGCTGTACAAGCTCAAACAAGGAATTGCGGTACAATGCAACACTTGGATGAATTAAAGCAGAATGATCCTCAAGTTGAACAGAGAATGCAGGTTGAAGAATCAGCAATTCAAAATTGGATTGCAAATAACCCTGAAAGTCTAATGCCTAATGTGATAACTATTCCTGTAGTAGTTCATATTGTATATAAAACTTCTGCTCAAAACATTTCTAATAATGATGTGTATTCTCAAATACAAGTATTGAATGAGGATTTTAGAAAAACAAATTCTGATGCTTCTTCTGTGCCTTCTGCTTTTTCGGGTGTTGCTGCTGATTGTGAGATAGAATTTTGTTTAGCAGTTCGTGATCCAAGTGGCAATGTTACAACTGGTATTACAAGAACATCAACAACTACTTCTACTTTTTCGGGATATACAAGCATGAAATATTCAAGTAGTGGTGGTAAAAATGCATGGAATACGTCTGACTATTTAAATATTTGGGTTTGTAATCTAGGTAGCGGACTTTTAGGGTTTGCTACTTTCCCTGGTGGTAATTCAAGTACTGATGGAATTGTAATTGATTATGCTTATTTTGGTGATATTTCAGCTACATCTCCTTATGATAAAGGTAGGACAGCAACTCATGAAGTAGGTCATTGGTTAAATTTAAGACATATATGGGGAGATTCTAATTGTGGTAACGATTATGTTTCAGATACACCAACACAAGCAACATCTAATGGAGGATGTCCTAGTTTTCCATCAACTTCAAATTGTACAGGAAATGCACCTAATGGTGATATGTTTATGAACTACATGGACTATACCTATGATGCTTGTATGTATATGTTTAGTGCTGGACAGAAAACAAGAATGCGTGCTACCTTAAATGGGAGTAGATCTTCCTTGCAATCATCCAATGGTTGTGTGCCTGTAAATATACCAATTGTAGTTACAGCTAGTATTATTGGTGTTAATTGCAATGGTGGTAATGATGGTGCAATTGATGTTTCTATTAGTGGAGGTTTAGCTCCTTTTACTTATTTGTGGAATACCGGAACAGCTACTCAAGATTTATCTAATTTATCGCAAGGAAATTATACCATTACTGTTACTGATGCTCAAGGGCAAGTACAAACAGCAAGTTATACTGTTAGTGAGCCAGCTATTATGAGTACTTCTTATAATTCAGTAAGCACATCAGCACCAGGAATGAGTGATGGGGCTATTTATACAACTACAACTGGTGGTGTACTTCCGTATTCTTATTACTGGGTAAGTCCTTATGCAACCACTCAAAATTTATTAAATATTGGGGCAGGTAATTATACCTTTTATGCAATTGATGCTAATAATTGTTTTTCAACTTCAGTTATTGTTGTGCAAGATGCTGCTATTGTTTATGGTTGTACTGATTCTACTGCATTAAACTATAACCCATTGGCTAATACAGATGATGGTTCATGTACTTATACTCCTATTTTATGTATTAATCCTTCCCCTACGAATGCTTATATTTCTGAATTAATTCATGATAGAGCAAGAGTTAACTGGGATAACATGAATGATCCTATTTGTATGGTTGATCAATATCGTGTTAGATACAGAGAAGTTGGAACAAGTACCTGGTTGTCCAAAACTATGTCAGGTTCTGGTTTGTGCCAGTTTGGTTTAAATACTACAAGTAAGAAAATTTTAGGCTTAATTGCTTCAACTACTTATGAATATTATATGAAAGCTTGGTATTGTGGTGGTGGTGTTTCCAGCTGGTCTGTTATCCAAAACTTTACTACTTTGGACTTATGTCCTAATGTAATTAACTTTGCAGTTACTTCTCCAACTACAACAAAAGCTTCATTTACTTGGGATACTACAGCAACTTATAGTTTTGCACGTATTAAGTTAAGACCAGATTTTACTGGTGGTGTTTGGACAACTGCCGGTGGCTTTGGAGTAATGTATCCAGCACTTACTAAGGATAAGAATGGATTAACTCCAGGACAAACTTACCGTGCTTCTGCAAGAACATGGTGTGACCTTTCGGGTGGAGCTTACCGTTCTACTACTTGGACATCACCAATCTTCTGGACGCAACCCTCCGCTATTCGTTTGGCTAACCCTGAGTTAACAGAGCGAACTTTGTTAAGAATTACAGACCTGTTAGGTAGAGAAGTTAATCGTAAAGTAGTAATTGATAAAACTATTTTACTCTATATTTATGATGATGGTACTGTGGAGAAGAGGATAGTTATTGAATAAAAAAAGCCTAACCTTTCGGTTAAGCCATTACCATTTACGAGTAAAAAACTAAAAGGTTACAGTTTTGTAGTTTTTTTGAATGAATAAGATATGTATTAGGAAATTAGCTGCCAAAACTAAAATATCGTATTTTTGTTTTAAATTAATTTTATTATGAATTTGAAAAACCTTTTTTTAAACCTAATTCTTGTATTAAGTTTTAGTGTATCAGCTACTGATGTTAAACTTACTGAAACCAATAATCAGCTTACAATAACAGAAAAATCCCTTACTGAGTTTACTTTTATAAATCATCTTTCTGAATTTCAGACTATGAATGTGAAAACCAATGCTGGTGATTTTGTAAAATTAATTGTTTCAGGATATGGTGAAAATTCACTAAAAGGAAATGCCGAATTACCTGTATTGGAAGAGCTAATTAATATTCCTTTTGGAGCACAAGTGAGCATTAAAATCATAAATAAAGAAGAAAAAATAATCTCTTTGTCCGACTATGGGATTACGAATACTATTTTCCCCTCACAACCATCTATCTCAAAAAGTGAGGATGCTGCATCTGTTCCTTTTTATTTTAATGAGGAGTACTATGCAAATAATGATTTTTATACCAATAAGTTAATTACTACCGAATTTTTAGGAAAAATGAGAGGGCAGCAATTGGCTAGAATTTCAATTTCTCCTTTTCAATACAATCCTGTAACTAATGAGCTTAAGGTAGTTACTAAAATAGAGGTTAAAGTAGTATTTAAAAATACAGATATTTCAGCACACCTTGAGAATAAAAAAAGGTACTATTCTCCAGAATTTGAGCATTTGTTTAAAAGCTGTTTAAATTATATGCCAATGCAAGAAAAGGATGTAATTACTACTTATCCTGTAAAATATGTAATTGTTTCTGATCCTGCATTCCAAACTGCCTTGCAGCCATTAGTACAATGGAAAACTAAAAAAGGATTTATGGTAGTTGAGGGTTACACTAATGATCCTGCAGTAGGGAATACAACAGCCTCTATTCATGCTTATTTAAAAGACATGTATGACAATGCAACCACTAATGACCCAGCACCAACTTATTTATTAATCGTAGGAGATGACGGACAAGTTCCATCCTTTAATACTGGTAATCATCTGTCGGATATGTATTTCTGTGAGTTTGATGGCGGTGGTGATTTTTATCCTGAGATGTATTATGGAAGGTTCTCAGCTTTAAGTTCTGCTGATGTTGAGGCTCAAGTATATAAAACGCTAACACACGAACAATATACATTCTCTGATCCTTCCTTTTTGGATGAGGTAGTATTAGTTGCAGGAGTAGATGCTTCTATGGCGCCTACTTATGGGAATGGACAAATAAATTATGGAACTAGCAATTATTTTAATACTGCTCATGGGTTAACAATTCATAATTACCTGTATGGTTCAGGTACACCTATTACTTCTGATATGTCAACAGCTTCAGCAGCTATTATTTCTGATGTTAGTGAAGGAGTTGGTTTTGCAAATTATACAGCTCATTGTGGTTCTAATGGTTGGTCGGACCCTAGTTTTTCAACTTCTGATGTTTCAGGATTACAAAATAATGATGAGTATGGTTTTATGGTGGGTAACTGTTGTCAGTCCAATAAATTTGATGTGCCAGTTTGTTTTGGAGAGGGTTTGCTTAGAGCAAATAATAAAGGAGCTGTAGGTTATATTGGAGGTTCAAATAATACGTATTGGAATGAAGATTTTTGGTGGGCAGTAGGGAATGGAAGTATCTTGGCAAATCCAACTTATGCAGGTACGGGATTAGCGCTTTTTGATTGTTTAATGCATGAAAATGGTGAACAACAAGAGGATTGGTTTATTACAGCAGGGCAAATGATTCATTCAGGAAATTTGGCTGTTACCCAAGCGGGTGGTGCCGAGCAATATTATTGGGAGATTTATCATCTAATGGGTGATCCTTCGCTTATGCCATATATTGGGGTTCCTACTTTGCTTAATGTTTCTCATGGTTCTGCTACTCCTGTTGGTACAACTTCTTTTTCAGTTACTGCTGAAGAGAATGCGTATGTAGCTATTTCAATGAATGGAGTACTTTTAGACGCCCAATTAGCTGATGTTACTGGAATTGTAAATTTAACTTTTTCGGCAATATCCAATGTTGGAACTGCTGATATTGTAGTCACTAAACAATTCAAACAACCATATCAAAGTGTAGTTCAAATTATTTCTCCTAACGGACCGTATGTAATATTTGCAACAAACACAATTGATGATGTTGCAGGAAATAATAACTCTTTAGCGGATTATAATGAATTGATAAGTATGGATGTTGATGTTCAAAACGTAGGGTCAGGAAATGCAAATTCTGTTAATGTTACTTTGTCAACTACTGATCCGGCAGTTACAGTAATTACTAATTCAGCAGTTGTTTCTATAATTAACCCATCACAGATTTTAAGCATTCCTACTCCTTTTACTTTCCAAGTTGCAAATAATATAACTGATCAGCATGTAGTAATGTTTACGCTCGACATGACAGATAATTTAAGCAACACTTGGAGTTCAACTATTAATGTATTGTTAAATGCTCCGGTATTAGACCATACCACTTTTACTATTAATGATGCTGTTTTAGGAAACGGTAACGGAAGGTTAGATGTTGGTGAGACTTTAGAACTTATCATTGATGCAACGAATACTGGACATGCTAATATTGATAATTTAACAGCTACATTAGGAAGTTTATCTTCTTATGTCACGGTAAATACTACTTCAGTGAATGTAGCTTCTATTAATACTAATCAGCAACAAGCCACCGTATTTAATATTACAGTTTCGGGAAATACTCCTGTTGGTACTTATGTTGAATTTCCTTATGACGTAACGGATGGTGTATATGCACATAACAATACATTCAATGCTTTAGTAGGGATTATTGAAGAAGATTATGAAACAGGTGATTTTACTAACTACGCTTGGGTTAATGATCCTGTTTATCCTTGGGTAATTGATAATGCAAATATTTATGAAGGAGTTCATTCATCAAAGTCTTGTGCTGGACTTCCTGATGGTGAAGTTTCACATCTTAATATAAATATTGATGTAACTGCGCCTGGCGATATTTCCTTCTTCAAATTTGTCTCTTCAGAAGCATATGACTATTTACAATTTTATATTGATGGTAACAAGCAAGGAGAGTGGTCAGGTATTGATAATGCTTGGAGTTTTGTATCCTTTCCAGTCACAGTAGGTAATCATGACTTTGAATGGGAATATGATAAGGATGCCTCTGTTTCAGATGGTCAAGATTGTGCATGGATTGATTATATTGTTTTTCCACCTATGTATATTGCTCCATCAGCTCTAGTTGAAACTAAAATTGATTTTGAATTATTTCCAAATCCAACTATGGGTAGTTTTAAGCTGACTTTTAATGATGTTATAAATCATGAGGTTGAAATATATGATAATGTAGGTAGGATAGTTGAAAAAATGGAAGGTCAGAAAGGAGTATCTTCATTTGACATTAAAAAATATTCAGCAGGAACTTATACTATAAAGATATTGCCTGAAGGTGTAACGTTTCAAATAATAAAGCAATAATGGGAAAGGCTCTTGGTATTGATTTTGGTACTAAGCGAACAGGTATAGCCATTACTGATGCAATGCAAATTATTGCTGGTGGTTTAACAACTGTACTAACTCATTTGTTAGATGATTTTATTAGTGATTTAGTTCAGAAAGAAAGTATTGAATGCTTTGTAGTAGGCGATCCTAAAAACCTAGATGGTAGCAATACTAATAGTACTGGGCATGTAAATGGTTTTGTGAAACGCTTACAGAAAAAATACCCTGAAATTCCTGTACATCAAATTGATGAGCGTTTCACATCTAAAATTGCTAAGCAGAGCATTTTAGCTAGTGGAATTAAGAAGAAGGGAAGACAGAATAAAGCACTGGTTGATGAAGTGAGTGCAACTATTATTTTACAGAATTATTTGGATTATAAATAGTGTAGTTATGATTTTCATATCGATTATAATTTAAAATAGATTTGTATAGTAATTTTCAATTAGGTTTTTAAAGCTATTAAGTTAAAATAATAGGATTCTCATCATACATTATGATGTAAAAACCTTATTACCATACTGATATATCAAAATGTATCAATTATGTATCAATTATAAAAAATTTTATGTTTTAGTTTGCTAAATATTTTATATAAAACACAAAATTTTAATTAATATATTATGAAAAAAATTTACGTATTATTACTAGTTTCAGTTTTAGGTACTTCTTCTATGTTTGCTCAAGGTTTTGGTGCAAGTTTAGATTATGCAATTTGGAATGGTGCAATGATTGAGGATTCAGAGACAACAG
>CATEYX010000164.1 GCA_949511925.1 Cryomorphaceae bacterium
AAATTCCTTACTCATAAAATCAGAGAGAATAAAGCAGATACTTCTTTTCTTAATCACAGCTGAAAAATATTCTAAAGCGCCTGCAATATCAGTGCCTTTCCCTGTAGGCTGAAAAGCCAATACTTCACGAATAATTCTTAGAATATGGCTTTTCCCTTTTTTAGGAGGAATAAATTGTTCTACCTTATTGGTAAAGAAAATAACGCCTACCTTGTCATTGTTTTTAATAGCTGAAAAGGCCAGTATAGCAGCCAATTCAGTAGCTAGTTCTCTTTTAAATTGTTTCTGAGTTCCAAAATTACCTGATGCTGAAACATCAATTAGTAGCATGACGGTCATCTCTCGTTCTTCTTCAAATACTTTTACAAATGGAGAGTTATAACGAGCCGTTACATTCCAATCAATGGAGCGAATATCATCTCCTGGTTGGTATTCGCGCACTTCTGAAAAGGCCATGCCTTTCCCTTTAAAAGCCGTATGGTATTCTCCAGCAAAAATATGGTTGGAGAGTCCTTTGGTTTTTATCTCAATCTTACGAACTTTTTTTAAAAGTGCTGAGGTGCTCATGTAATTTAAATAGTTGTTGGTTTTTATTTTTTAGTTGTTGGTAAAAAACTTTATCATCCTGGATAAATGAAGTATCTCATTTTTGAAAGTTTTTCTGCTGATTTCTGTATTCTGATTTATATCTTTTTAAGGAATCTCTACTGCATTTAAAATTTCAGTAATAATATCTTCTGAAGTAATGTTTTCAGCTTCTGCTTCATAAGTAAGTCCAATCCTATGGCGTAATACATCATGACAAAGGGCACGCACATCTTCAGGAATTACATAGCCTCTACGCTTTATAAAAGCATAAGCTTTACTTGAAGCAGCTAGGTTAATACTTGCTCTTGGCGAACCTCCAAAGGAAATCATATCCTTGAATTTTTCTAATCCGTATTGTTCAGGATATCTGGTAGCAAATACAATATCAATAATGTATTGCTCAATCTTTTCGTCCATGTATACTTCCTTCACTAAATCACGAGCACGAATTATAGCATCCGTTTTTAGTACTGTATTGGCAGTTGGGAAAGTTTTTGCCAAGTTATGGCGAATAATCATTTTCTCTTCTTCCTTTTTCGGGTAGTCAATTACTACTTTTAGCATAAACCTGTCTACTTGAGCTTCAGGTAATGGGTAAGTTCCTTCTTGTTCAACAGGATTTTGAGTTGCCATTACTAGGAATGGTTTGTCTAACGGAAAGGATTCGCCACCTATAGTTACTTGGCGTTCCTGCATAGCTTCAAGTAGTGCTGATTGTACCTTGGCAGGAGCACGGTTTATCTCATCTGCAAGAATAAAGTTAGCAAATATTGGTCCTTTCTTTACTGAGAAAGTTTCGTTTTTAGGACTGTATATTTGTGTCCCAATAATATCGGCAGGTAATAAATCTGGTGTAAATTGTAAGCGACTAAATTTTGCGTCAATTGTTTTGGCAAGTGTACTTATGGCAAG
>CATEYX010000165.1 GCA_949511925.1 Cryomorphaceae bacterium
CAGCAGTTTAATTATGCTTTACAAGCTTTTAAAAAGTCGGCATCTTATTCTTATGATGAAGTTATTCAGGAAGAGGCTTTTTATAATTACGCAAAATTATCGTATCAGTTGGATTTACCTTTTGATAATACCTTACTAGTACTTAAAACTTATTTGGAAAAGTTTGACAATACAATTCATATAAAAGAAATTGAAACCTTAATGGTTCAGGTTTTCCAGAGTAGCAGTAAATATGATGAGGCTTTTGACGCTTTATCATCTATCCAATTACCTGATTTTCAGCAGCAAAGATCACTTCAACAACTTGCTTTCTTTTTAGGGGTAAAGGAATATAATGCCGCTAACTATAGTAAGGCACTTACTTATTTTCAATTAGCTACTCAGTATCCTATAGATGATAAAATAGCTTATGTAGCTGTTTTTTGGCTGGCAGATTGTTATTTTAAGCTAAATGACTTTGAAAGATCAGCTGAACTTTATACTAATCTTCCTATTAATAATACTGTAAATTTAGGATTTTATCACGAGTTAAAACAATATCATTTAGCCTATGCTTATTTTAAGCTAGGAGAATATAAACGAGCAAATGTTTACTTTAGAAAATATGAAAAGCTAGCAACTGATAGTATGAATTTGAATGATACTTATTTGCGTATTGCAGATTGCTTTTTTATGAATCAAGAATATTCGCTTTCTGAAAAATATTATGACAAGGCAATTGCTTATTCTTTCTTTGATGGCGATTATGCTATCTATAAGCGATCGGTTGCTTTGGGCTTGGTAGGTAAAAATAATACTAAAGTAAAATTATTAAAACAGTTAACTAATGATTTCTTAACTTCTATTTATTATGATAATGCGCTACATGATTTAGCACGCTATTATAAAAAGACTTCCAAAAATGATTTGGCTATTACTTATTACGATAAGCTATTGTTGGAAACAAATGATGAACAATTTACTGCTGATGCTCATTTGAGTAAAGGAATGATTTATTTTAACATTAGTAAAGTTGATCAGGCAATCGTATCCTTTTTATTTGTGTTGAATAATTTTCAGCAAACTATTTATTTTAAAGAAGCTTTGTCAGGATTGCAGGCTGCTTATGTTAGTTTGGCTAAGGTGGATGAGTATTTGGCAATAGTAAATGGTTTACCTGAAATTAGCATCAGTAGGGCAGAGCAAGATTCATTGACGTATAATACGGCTTTTATGAAATTTTCTGAAGGTGATTATTTGGTTGCTCAGAGAACTTTCAATCAATATTTAGAAAAATTTGAAAATGGAATATTTAAAATTGATGCTGTCTATTATAATGCTATCTCTTATATAAAAGTTGGGGATACGACTAATGCAGTACTTATGTATACTGAATTGATTGGAGTTTCTAATGCTGAGTATAAGCAATCGGCTTTAAGTTTTTTAGCCAGAAGGTATTATACTGAGGATGATTATGCGAATTCAAATATCTATTACCAGAATTTAGAGAAAGTTGCTGATAATAATTCTTTAAAGAGAGAAGCTATTATTCGTCTTATGTATGGAAATGAAAGACTAAATACTGAGCTAGCTTATAACTATGCTAAGCAGGTTATTAATTTAGATAAAACTGATGATTGGCTAATGAGTAAAGCTAAAATTATTATTGCTCGACATGAGTTTTCTATAGGTAATTATGCAAAATCAAAAACAACTTTTGAAAAAGTAGTGGAACTTTCGGATTATGATGAAGGGGCTGAAGCAAAATATTATTTGGCATATTTAACGTATTTGGACGATAGCCTGGCTTTGGCTGAGAAAATGATATTTGAATTGGCCGAAAGTTATACTAGTGATTATTTTATAGCAAAGGCATTTATTTTACTGGCTGATATTTATGTGGTGCAGGAAAATGACTTTCAGGCAAAGGCAACTTTGGAAAGTATTATTGAAAATCATGATGGGGAAGTGCTAGTAAATTTGGCTAGGAAAAATTGGGAGTTAATTTTAGAAAGAGAAACTTTGAAAAATGCAATAAAAGAACTACCTCAAAGTTATATTGAAATATCTGAAGAAGAAATTGATTATGATTTGGAAGAGTTTTTGATTCAGGATGTGGAGATTGATGAAGATTATAAAGTAGTTGCTCCTGATACTTTAGCGGCTCCTAAAACAGATAGCTTAGAAATAATTAACGAATACATTGAGGAAGATGAAATTGAATAAAATATTTATAGTGATTTTATTTAGTACTAGTCAGCTTTTAGGTCAAGACATTGGTACGACTGAAGTAAGGGTGATAGAAGGTTTTATACCAACTATCCCTGAAGCAAGTCGTTTGAATGAAAAGGCAGCTTTTGCTGATACAATTAAAAAAGTACGTACCCAAGAATATGCAGCAGTGGAAACTGATTTAAAATCGAATTATAAAACAAGGCCTTTAAAAGCTGCAAAAGTAAAAGCGGATAAAATTGCAAAGTTATACGGAACTAAATTAAGTGTAGGGTTTGGAAATACTTGGGCGACTAAAGCAAGTGTTGTGCACAATAGCAAGCGTTCAAAAACTTTGAGTTATGGAATTCTGTTGAATCACTTTGCAAATAAGTATAAAGTACCATTAGTGCTTGAGGGTTTTCAACCTGCAATTCCAAGAGGTCCTTTTCTGGTGAGGAGTAGTAAAAACACTTTACATTTGTATGGAAAAAAAATAAGTTCTTCCTATATATTTATGGGAAATTTGAATTATGACAGGAGGACAGCTTTGTATAGAAATACAAACCTCGCTTTGCTTTCTGAAGAAAATTATAGAAACCGTTTTGCTTACACAAAACTTTCTTTTTCTGCTATTTCCAAAGAGTTGGCGGCCGATAAATTTAAACACCATACTAGTTTTTTTGTTTCAGATTTAAATGAGTTTTCTGAAAATCAAATCCATTTAAATACAAATTTAAGCAAAACGATTAATGGTTTGCCTATTGCTTTGGAAATTGAGTTGAACGATTATCTGAATTATAATAATCCAGACTCAAAATTTGAAAATTCAAATGTACAATCATTTCATTTTTCACCCTCTACTTCACTCAATAAATATGGGTTTAAGTTTGATTTAGGATTAGAATTTCATTATTTGTCGGACGTTAAGCCGTTTGATATTTTTCCGCAAATTAAAGCGACTAAAGAGCTTGTGAAAGATGTTTTGTTGGTGCATGGTGGTTTGCGTCATAGCGATCAAAGACATACTCTAAAATCGCTTTCTGATGAGAATCCTTATATCCATTCCTATGGGACTGACCAGGCTATTTTGTCTGGTAACACTTTACAAAATTTAAAAAGAACTTATTCGGATGAATTATATGTCGCTATGCGTAATGTATTAGCGGAAGATGAGGTTTTTGAGGGAAGCGTGGCTTACGGAACGGTTCAGAATTTTGCTCATTTCATAGGATTTGATAATGGGGTGTATAGTCGTTTTTTAGTAGATTATATTGATGTAAAACAACTGCATATTAATGCGATTTATTATAGAAAAATAAATAATATTATAAGTGTAAAGGCAAATGCCGATTATTACAATTGGGATAAGGAAGTTTATCATAAACCTAATTTTAAGGCAAGCTTAAGTGCTCCTGTTAATCTGAGAGATAAGATAAAAGTTGTTACATCATTAAGTTATAAGGGTGAGAGAATTTCTAGTTTGAAATTGTATGTAGATGATGTTGTAAATAACCCGCCAGAAATTACTACTCTTAATTCACAATTTCATATGAATTTAGGAGTGTACTATAATTACACAAAAAATATTTCAGCTTACTTGCAATTGAATAACCTTACCAATTCCAAACAAGATGTGTGGAAAGGTTATCGTGAAGTTGGTTTTAACGGTCTTTTAGGGCTGAATTATTCTTTCTAAATTTATTAACATTTGTTGAAAAATTCCTTTTAATTTTCATGCTTTTTTTCCTACTTTAACTCATTCAATAAGTGTATATTTGTTTGATTAAAAAAAAATAGAAAATAATTCAATTTTATGAGTGAAGAAAATAAAAATCAAGAATATAGTGCTAGTAATATTCAGGTACTTGAAGGTTTAGAGGCGGTACGTAAAAGGCCGGCTATGTATATTGGTGATATTGGGATGAAAGGATTACACCATTTAGTGTATGAAGTGGTGGATAATTCAATTGATGAGGCGCTTGCTGGACATTGTTCTCACATTGATTGTTTTATCAATGAAGATAACTCAATTACTGTAACGGATAATGGTAGGGGAATTCCTACTGATATGCACGAAAAAGAAGGGCGTTCTGCTTTAGAGGTAGTCATGACGGTTTTGCATGCTGGGGGTAAGTTTGATAAAGGTTCTTACAAGGTTTCTGGTGGTCTTCATGGAGTTGGGGTTTCTTGTGTAAATGCACTTTCTTCCGATTTAAGAGTTGAAGTGCACAGAGAAGGAAAGGTATTTGAACAAGAATATAAAATTGGCGTTCCACAGTATGATGTGCGTGAAATAGGAACAACTGATAAAACAGGAACTTTTGTTACTTTCTTGCCAGATGCTTCAATTTTTGAAGAAACTGTTTATCATTTTGATATTATAGTGGCTCGATTAAGAGAGTTAGCTTTTTTGAATAAAGGGATTAACCTTTCTGTTACGGATAAAAGAAGAAAAGATGATGATGGGGAGTTTATAAAAGAAGAATTTTATTCTGAAGGAGGATTGAAGGAATTTGTTTCTTTCTTGGATGAGACTAGAGATTCTATTTTACAAGATGTTATCTATATTGATGGTGAAAAAGATGGTGTTCCGGTTGAGGTTGCTATGGTGTATAATACTTCTTATACTGAGAATGTGCATTCTTATGTAAATAACATTAATACAATTGAAGGGGGTACACATCTCTCAGGTTTTAGAAGAGGATTGACTAGGACACTTAAAAAATATGCTGATGAGTCGGGTTTATTAAAAAAAATGAAATTTGAAATTTCTGGGGACGACTTTAGAGAAGGTTTAACTGCAGTAATTTCTGTAAAAGTTATGGAGCCTCAGTTTGAAGGGCAAACAAAAACAAAATTAGGAAACAAGGAAGTTACTACAGCAGTTTCTCAATCAGTAAGTGATATGCTTACTTTCTATTTGGAGGAAAATCCTGAGCAAGCAAAAAGAATTGTACTAAAAGTAATTTTGGCTGCTACAGCTCGAAATGCGGCAACTAAGGCAAGGGAAATGGTTCAGAGAAAGAGTGTGCTTGTCGGTTCTGGTCTTCCAGGTAAGCTATCTGATTGTTCTGAAAAAGATCCTTCTAAATGTGAAATTTATTTAGTAGAGGGAGATTCGGCAGGAGGTACAGCAAAGCAAGGTAGAGATAGACATTTTCAAGCAATTTTACCGTTAAGAGGGAAAATATTGAATGTTGAAAAAGCTATGCCGCATAAGGTATTTGAAAATGAGGAAATCAAGAATATGTTTAAAGCTCTTGGTGTTTCTATTGGTACTTTGGATGATGAAAGAGAGTTAAACATTGATAAATTAAGATACCATAAAGTAGTAGTTATGACGGATGCGGATATTGACGGTTCTCATATTGCTACTTTACTGTTGACTTTCTTCTTCCGTTACTTAAAGCCACTTATTGAGCAGGGATATGTTTATATTGCAACTCCACCTTTATATTTATTAAAAAAAGGGAAGGATCATAGATATTGTTGGGATGAGTCGCAAAGAGAATTGATGATTAAGGAAATGAAAGGAGGAAAAGATGTAAATGTAATTATACAAAGGTATAAAGGTTTAGGGGAAATGAATGCTTCACAACTTTGGGATACTACTTTGAATCCTGAATATAGAACACTTAAGCAAGTTACGATTGATAATGCAGCTGAAGCGGATAGAGTATTTTCTATGTTAATGGGGGATGAAGTTCCGCCAAGGAGAGCTTTTATTGAAGCGAATGCTAAGTACGCAAATATTGATGCTTAAGAAAAGATAGAATACAATAATAAAAAATAAAATAATGAAAGTTACAGTAGTAGGAGCAGGAGCAGTAGGAGCAAGTTGTGCGGAATATATCGCGATTAAAAACTTTGCTTCAGAGGTGGTATTAGTTGATATTAAAGAAAACTTTGCTGAAGGGAAGGCTATGGATTTAATGCAAACAGCATCATTGATGGGTTTTGACACTAAAATTACAGGCTCAACAAACGATTATTCTAAAACTGCAGGAAGTAATATTGCAGTTATTACTTCAGGTATTCCAAGAAAACCAGGAATGACAAGAGAGGAGTTAATTGGTATTAATGCAGGTATTGTAAAGTCTGTATCAGAGCAATTGATTAAACATTCTCCTGCTGTAATTTTAATTATTGTAAGTAATCCTATGGATACTATGACTTACTTAGCACATAAAGTAACTGGTTTGCCAAAAAATAGAATTATTGGTATGGGTGGTGCTTTAGATTCTGCACGATTCAAATACAGATTAGCTGAAGCTATGGAATGTCCAAGTTCTGATATTGAAGGGATGGTTATTGGTGGACATTCTGATAAAGGAATGGTGCCTTTAACTCGTATAGCAACTAGAAATTCTGTTAGAGTTTCTGAGTTTTTGCCTGCAGAAAGATTGCAAAAAGTATTAGAAGACACTAAAATAGGTGGAGCTACTTTAACAGGAATGTTAGGGACTTCAGCTTGGTATGCTCCAGGTGCTGCAGTAAGTAGTTTGGTGCAAGCAATTGCTTGTGATCAGCAAAAAATGTTCCCCTGTTCAGTGTTGTTAGAAGGCGAATTTGGTTTGAATGATTTATGCATTGGTGTTCCAGTTATTTTAGGTAAAAATGGAATAGAAAAAATTGTTGAAATTAAGTTGGATGTTGCAGAATTAAGCCAATTACAAGCATCAGCAAAAGGGGTAAAAGCAACAAACATTTTATTAGACGATTTAAATTTATAATATTTACCAATTAGTGTTGCTGATTAAATAAAACTTTTTATTTTTGCAGCCCTAATTTAAGAAGATACAATTATGAGAAAAGAAATACACCCAGATAATTACAGATTTTGTATATTTAAAGATATGTCATCTGATTTCGCTATTTTAACAAAATCATGTGTTGAAACTGAAGATACTATTAAGTGGGAAGATGGTAACGAATATCCATTAATAAAAATGGAGATTTCTTCTGCTTCTCATCCGTTTTATACAGGAAAGGCAAAGTTAATTGATACAGCTGGTAGAATAGATAAATTTAAAAACAAATATAAGAAATTCACAAAATAATAGAATTTTAAGTTATAGTAAAAAGCCTGCACATTTGTGTGGGCTTTTTTTTTAACTTTGTTCTTATGAATTTAATTCTTTTTGACAATAATAGGGAAAATTATTACCCTCTATCTTTTACTCGTCCTATTGCTGAATTTAGGATAGGAATTTTAACCATTAAGGAGAAGTGGGAAAAATACTATAAATCAGTTTCTGTAAAAACAGAAGATTACTTAGCTGTTAAATTTCCTGTAAAGCAAACAAATGACAATCTTTGGGTGTCGGCAAAAGTATTACCAACCAAAATATTAATTACTGAGCTTGAGAGTTTAAGGATTGGAGAGATTTTAGAAAAAAAAGGGAGTATTATTGCTTTTAGGTCTGCAGTTTTTGATCCTGATAAATTGAATAAAATCACGACTCATATTGAAGTTGATGCAGTAGAAAATCTCTGGGATATTTTTAAGGATAATGATAGAGAGATAAAACGAGATTTTTCTTTGTTGACTAAAGGAAGAAAGTCTCAGGCTTTGTCTGAAAATAATACTAGTTTAGGAAAAGATATTTTTATTGAAAAAGGAGCTAAAGTTTCTTGTAGTATATTGAATGCCGCAAGTGGCCCTATATATATAGGTAAAAATGCTGAGGTAATGGAGGGTTCTATTATTAGAGGTCCTTTTGCAATGGGAGAAAGTGCTGTGCTTAAAATGGGAGCTAAAATTTATGGTGCGACTACATTAGGTCCTTATTGTAAAGTTGGAGGTGAGGTGAATAATTCAGTGTTCTTTGGCTATTCATCCAAAGCTCATGATGGTTTTTTAGGTAATTCTGTGATTGGTGAGTGGTGTAACTTAGGTGCAGATACCAATAACTCCAACTTAAAGAATAATTACGCTCAGGTTAAACTCTGGAATTATGAAACGGAACGTTTCAAAAACACAGAATTGCAATTTTGTGGTTTAATAATGGGTGATCATTCCAAATGTGGTATTAATACTATGTTTAATACTGGTACTATTGTTGGGGTGAGTGCTAATATTTTTGGTAGTGGATTTCCAAGAAATTTTATTCCTTCATTTAGCTGGGGAGGTGCAGCAGGTTTTTCTATTTACAAATTACCAAAAGCATTTGAGGTAGCTGAAAAAGTTTTTGGAAGAAGAAAGTTAAACTTTGACAAAGTAGAACAAGCTATTTTGACTCAGGTTTACAATATGACAAAGCGTTACAGGAACGAACTGTAACTGACAAAAAGACTAGATTTCAACAATGGCATACTAATTGCATTTGTTTATTGTGAAAAATAATTATTATGAAAAATAAATATCATTTGGATAGCCTTGAGTTATCTGACTTAATAAATGAAGAAACAGAATTCTTGCCTTTGATGTCTGATGAGGATGAGGATAAAATATCAAAAGAAGATACTCCAGATGTAATGTCAATTCTACCTTTAAGAAATACGGTATTATTTCCAGGAGTTATTATTCCAATTACTATAGGTAGGGACAGATCAGTAAAATTAATTAAGGATGCTGAAAATGGAAAAAACTCAATTGGGGTAGTTTCTCAAAAAGAGTTTGATACTGAACTTCCTGAGTTAAAAGATTTAAATGAAGTAGGGACAGTTGCTCAGATTTTAAAAATGTTAAAAATGCCTGATGGTAATATCACTGCAGTTATACAAGGTCGTAAACGTTTTAAAATTGAAGAAATGGTGCAGGATGAACCGTACTTTAAAGCTAGAGTTAGGGATTTAAAAGAGATAAAGCCAGAAAAAAATGATCAAGAATTTAGCGCATTAGTTTCTTCTGTGAAGGATTTGGCATTAAGGATTATCGATGAATCGCCAAACATTCCTGCTGAGGCAGCTATTGCTATTAAAAACATTAAGAATACTTCTTTTATTATCAATTTTGTAGCTTCAAATATGAGTATTAGTTTGTCTGAAAAACAAGCTTTGTTAGAAGAAGTTGATTTGAAAAAGCGTGCAATAAAAGTGTTGGAATTATTGACAAAGGAACTGCAGCTTTTGGAAATGAAAAATAAAATTCAGTCCAAAGTACAAACGGATTTAGATAAGCAGCAGAGAGAGTATTACTTGAATCAGCAAATGAAAGCTATTCAAGAAGAGCTAGGAGGAAGCGGTTCGCAAAAGGAGATTGATGAACTGCGTAATCAGGGAAATAAGAAAAAATGGAACAAGGAAATTGAAAATGCATTTGATAAGGAATTAAGAAAATTGCAAAGAATGAATCCTTCCATGTCGGATTATGCTGTGCAAAGAAGTTATATAGAATTAATATTAGAGTTACCTTGGGAGGAATGTACTGTTGACAGCTTTGATTTGAAAAATGCTAGAGAGATTTTGGATAGAGATCATTTTGGATTAGAAAAAGTAAAAGAAAGAATTATTGAGCATTTGGCAGTATTAAAACTAAAAGGAAATATGAAGTCTCCAATTTTATGTTTGTATGGTCCTCCTGGTGTTGGAAAAACATCTTTAGGTAAGTCAATAGCTGAGGCTTTAGGTAGAAAATACGAAAGAGTTTCTTTAGGGGGTTTGAGAGATGAATCAGAAATAAGAGGGCACAGAAAAACCTATATTGGTGCTATGCCGGGTAGAATTATTAAATCTATACAGAAAGCAAAATCATCTAATCCTGTTTTTGTATTGGATGAAATTGACAAAGTAACTAGAGATTCGCATGGCGATCCTTCTTCTGCATTGTTAGAAGTATTAGATCCTGAGCAAAATGAAGCTTTTCATGATAATTACTTAGAACTAGATTATAATCTTTCCAAAGTGATGTTTGTGGCTACTGCCAATTCACTAGCTACTGTCCAGCCTGCTTTAAGAGACAGAATGGAGATTATTGAAATTAACGGATATACGATTGAAGAAAAGGTGCAGATAGCAAAAAAACATTTGTTGCCAAAACAATTGAAATCCCATGGCTTGAAAAAGGAACAATTTACGCTTTCTGATGCAATGCTAGAAAAGATTGTTGACCAATACACTAGAGAATCAGGAGTAAGAACACTTGATAAAATGGTAAGTAAGATGATTCGTAATGTAGCAAAGTCATTGGTTATGGAAGAATCTTTTGATTATTCGCCAGATTCTGATGTAGTTGAAAAAGTATTGGGAGCACCTATATTTGATAGAGATCGGTTCATAGATAATTCAGTTGCTGGTGTAGTTACAGGTTTAGCTTGGACTTCAGTTGGGGGTGATATTTTATTTATTGAAAGTAGTTTAAGTAAAGGAAAAGGGAAACTATCCGTTACAGGAAACTTAGGGAAAGTGATGAAAGAATCAGTAACTATTGCTATGGAATATTTGAAAGCTCATGCTGAAATATATGATTTATCAGCTGAAGTTTTTGAAAATTGGAATGTACATGTTCATGTGCCGGAAGGAGCTACTCCTAAGGATGGTCCTTCGGCAGGAATTACTATGTTCACATCTTTAGTTTCTTCTTTTACACAAAGAAAAGTAAAAGAGAAAATTGCTATGACTGGGGAGCTAACTTTAAGAGGAAAGGTTTTGCCAGTTGGTGGGATTAAAGAAAAGATATTGGCCGCTAAGCGTTCTGGAATAAATGAAATTATTTTATCAAAGCAAAATAGAAAAGATATTTTAGACATAAATGAAAAGTATGTAGAGGGAATGACTTTCCATTATGTCAATACTTTGAAAGAAGTAACCGATATTGCTTTGCTGAATTAGAAAATTGAGGAAGCTGTTACAATTAATTAGCATATTTATAAATAATAAGTCTAAAGTTTAAGCGTTACCACATTAATTAAATGAAAATAAAGATAATTCTATTAGTGTTTTGTTTGCCTTTGAGTCTTTTGGCTCAAGTTGGTGGAATAACTGCTTTTTCATTTGTTGATGTAGAACTTTCACCAAGAATCGAAGCTATGGGTGGGAGTGGAATTGCCATTGTTGATATTGATGTTTCTCTAGGGCAAACTACTCCTTCATTATTGAATGCTAAAATGCATAATTCTTTGGTATTTTCCTTTACTGATTATTTATCGGATGTCAATTTGATAGGTTTCTCTTACGCAAGAAAATGGAAAGAATTTGGTGTCTTTTCAATTGGACTTAAAGCAATAAATTATGGTGAATTTGAACATAATGATGCTATTGGAAATAATTTAAGTTCTTTCTCTGCTCATGATCAGGTTATTACTGTTGGTTTGGGTAAGAGCTTGAATGAGAGATTCATTTTGGGTGTAAATCTAAATATGCTAAATTCTCAGTACGAAACGTATCATGCTTTTGCACTTTCGTCTAATGTATCGGTAACTTATTATAATCCTGAAAAGAAATTTACTTCTACTTTACTTTTTAAAAATATGGGTAGGCAGCTCAGTGCATATGCTGATTCTGAAGAATCACTTCCTTTTGATGTGCAGTTAGGAATGAGTAAGGAGCTAAAGCATTTGCCTTTTCGATATTCACTGACTTTTCATCATCTGAATCAGTTTGATATAAAATCGCCTTATAAATTATCAAGTCAAACTAATATTGAAACTGGTGGGTTGGAAATAAAAGAGGAAAGTGTTGCGAAAACGGCATTTCGTCATTTAATTATTGGAGGTGAATTAAATCCTTTTCGTAAAAGTTTCTTTATAAGAGGAGGTTTTAATTTTCAAAGAAGGTTTGATATGAGTCTTTCTACCTATCCTGCAATGGTTGGTTTTTCATGGGGTATAGGTTTTAAGGTGTTAAAATTCCGCTTGGATTATAGTAGAGCCGCTTATCATTTATCAGGAACACCAAATAATTTCAGTTTTGCTACAAATTTGAGTACTTTTGGGCTCTAATGAGTTTACCTTTTAATATAGCGATTGATGGCCATTCTTCCTGTGGGAAGAGTACTATCTCTAAGGCATTGGCAAGCAAATATGGTATGCGTTATGTTGATACAGGAGCAATGTATCGAGCAGTGACCTTTTTTTGTATGGAAAATAATATTATTTCCAATAAAGAAATTAAGCTGAATTTACTTCTTGCAGCAATAGATAATATTACAATAAATTTTGTTTTTAATGCTGAAACCAAACTTTCTGAAACAATTCTTAATGGAAAAAATGTAGAGCAAATCATAAGAGGATTTAAAGTTTCTGATAATGTTAGTGTTGTGGCTCAAATTCAACAGGTGCGTAAAAAATTAATTACTTTACAACAAGAAATTGGTAGGCAAGGGAATGTGGTGATGGACGGTAGAGATATTGGGACAAAGGTGTTTCCTGATGCTCAATTAAAGTTGTTTGTAACTGCGGATGCTGAAATAAGAGCACAAAGAAGGTATGATGAATTGAAGAAAAAAGGTGAAGAGGTTACTTTTGAACAAGTGTTGGACAATCTTACCTTAAGAGATGATCATGATACAAAGCGAAAAATAAACCCTTTAATTCAAGCAGATGATGCTATTTTGATTGATAATTCTAATTTGTCAATTGAGAATCAAAATGCTTTGATTGATGATTTGATAACTAATATATTAAGTGAATAATGAAAGTTACTATTGATAAATATTCAGGATTCTGTTTTGGTGTAGTATATGCTATTGAAATGGCAGAAAGTATTTTAGAAAAAGAGGATAATTTGTATTGCTTAGGAGATATTGTGCATAACAATAAAGAAGTGGAACGCTTAACAGATATGGGGTTGAAGATTATTAATAATGATGACTTGAAAAAGCTTTCGGATTGTAAAGTGCTAATTAGAGCACATGGAGAGCCGCCATCAACTTATAATGTTGCGCTTGAAAATAACATTCAGTTGTTAGACGCTTCTTGTCCTGTGGTGCTAAAGTTACAGCATCAAATTAAGGAGGGGTATGAAGATATTAAAAAGATTGATGGACAGGTAATTATATTTGGTAAAGAGGGGCATGCTGAGGTGACTGGCTTGCTAGGACAAACCAAAAATGATGCGATTATTGTAACTACTGTTGATGATTTAGATAAAGTAGATTTTTCAAAGTCAATTTATATTTATTCACAAACAACAAAAAGTCCAAAAGCGTATAAAGCAATTAGTGATATAATAGCTAAAAGAGTTAAATTGGCAGATGGAAAAAATGTAAAATACATTGTGCATGACACATTGTGTAGACAGGTTTCAGGACGTGAACCTCAATTAAAGCTTTTCTCAAAGGAAAATGATGTTATCGTTTTTGTGAGTGGGCAAAAGAGTTCAAACGGAAAAATGTTGTATCAATCATGTAAAGAAGAAAATTCAAATTCATATTTCATATCAGATATAAATGAAGTAAATAGTGAATGGTTTTCTACTGCAATTTCTGTAGGTATTTGTGGTGCAACTTCCACGCCAAGATGGTTGATGGAACAGGTGCAAAATGCTATTGAAAAGATAGCTTAATATTCTTGTTTGTTATTTCAGATTAAAATTGTATTTTTGCTGGCCTTTTCAGAATGTGTTGTAAGGTAGTGATTAGGGAAATATAAAATTAATAGCTCTTAAAGTTTAATACATCTAAGCCTTACTTACTTTAAGATACAAATGTAAAATGACAAAATGTCAGAAGAAAACAAAAAAGAAACTGCTTCAAAAGCAGTAGAAACTCCTAAAAATGAGGAGGTAGTTGCAGCAACTCCTGTTGTTGAAGAAACTCCGGTAATTGAGGAAGTTAAAGCTAAAAAAGCTCCAAAAAAGAGAATTACAAAAACAGTAGAAACTCCTAAAGCTGATGTGGTTGTAGAGGCAACTCCTGTAGTTGAAGAAGCTGCTACGGTAATTGAGGAAGTTAAAACTGAAGAAGCTCCAATAAAGAAAGTTAAAGTGGTAGAAGAATTCGATTGGGACAAAGCGGCTCAAAACGATATGTACTCTAAAAAAGAAAGAAGTGATTTAGAGACTGAATATAGTGCTACTTTACCTGATGTTGTCGATAAGCAAGTTATTGATGGTACGGTTGTTTTAGTTACTGATAGAGAGGTTGTTGTTGATATTAACTTTAAATCTGATGGAGTAATTAGCTTTAATGAATTTAAGTATAATCTTGAGTTAAAAGCTGGTGATACTGTTGAAGTGTTAGTTGAAAAACAAGAAGATAAAAATGGTCAGTTAGTTTTATCTCATAGAAGAGCAAGAGTATTAAGAGCTTGGGAGAAAGTTAATATTGCTCTTGAAACTGGAGAGGTTGTGAATGGTCAGATAATGAGTAGAACAAAAGGAGGAATGATTGTTGATATATTTGGTATTGAGTGTTTCTTACCAGGTTCTCAAATTGATGTTAAGCCAATCCGTGATTATGACGAGTATGTTGGTAAAAAAATGGAATTTAAAGTTGTAAAAGTAAACGAGTCTTTCAGAAATGTTGTTGTATCTCATAAAGCCTTAATTGAAGCTGATTTAGCTGTTCAAACTAAAGAGATCATGTCTAAATTAGAAAAAGGACAAGTTCTTGAAGGTACAGTTAAAAATATTACTTCTTATGGTGTGTTTGTTGACTTAGGAGGTATTGATGGATTAATTCATATTACTGATTTATCTTGGGGAAGAATCTCTCATCCTGATGAGATAGTATCTTTAGATGAAACAATTAATGTTGTAATCCTTGATTTTGATGAAGGTAAGAGTAGAATTCAGTTAGGATTGAAACAATTAGGCTCTCATCCTTGGGAGAATTTAGATGAAAACTTAAAAATTGGTGATGAAGTAGATGGTAAAGTTGTAGTGGTTGCTGATTATGGAGTATTTGTTGAATTACAAGCAGGAATTGAAGCTTTATTACATGTATCTGAAATGTCTTGGTCAACTCATTTAAGAAGTGCAAATGATTTCTATAAGAAAGGTGATGCTGTAAAAGCACAAATCTTAACATTAGATAAAGAGACAAGAAAAATGTCATTAGGTGTTAAACAAATGACTCCAGATCCTTGGGCTGATATTGCAGCTACATTTCCAGTAGGATCTAAGCATAGTGTGAAAGTAAGAAACTTCACAAACTTTGGAATTTTTGTTGAATTAGTTGAAGGTGTTGATGGTTTAGTACATATCTCTGATTTATCTTGGACTAAGAAAATTAAGCATCCAGCTGAGTTTACTCAAGTTGATGCAATGCTAGATGTTGTTGTGTTAGATATTGATAAAGGAAACAGAAAAATTAGTTTAGGACATAAGCAATTAGATGAAAATCCTTGGGATGAGTATGCTAAGCAGTTCAGTGAAGGGAAAGATTATGAAGGTACTGTAAAAGAAGTGCTTGATAAAGGTGCGGTAATTGCATTGTCTGAAGAAGTTGAAGCTTTTGCTCCAAAAAGACATACCGAAAAGGAAGATGGTTCATCAATGACAGCTGGAGAAAAATTGTCTTTTAGAATTCTTGAATTTTCAAAAGAAAATAAAAAGATTTTAGTTTCTCATACTGCAATCTTTAAAGCAGACCTTGAAGTAGAAAGAAAAAAATCTGCTTCATCAGCTAAGAAAGTGATGAAGAAGCTTGAGAGTGATAAGAAACATTCAACCTTAGGTGATTTAGATAGTTTGGCTGCTCTGAAGAAGGACTTAGAGCAAGGTAAATAATTAATTTAAAGCCCCATTAATTTGGGGCTTTTTTTTTGCTATTTTTGTAGTGTAATGATTGGAGAAAGACAAATACTAAATCAAAAGGATATTCAAATTACAATTGAAAGATTGTGTCAGCAGTTAATTGAACATCATGGTGATTTTAATAACACTGTTATTGTTGGTGTTCAGCCAAGAGGTACATTCTTAAGTAATAGAATAATCGCCAAATTAAAACAATTACTAAATACTACTAATCTTGAGTCAGGAAGTTTAGATATTTCGTTCTATCGAGATGATTTAAGAAGGCGAGACGAACCAATTGTTCCTGAAGTTATGGATATGGATTTATCGCTTGAAGGTAAGAATGTAGTTTTAATTGATGATGTCTTATTTACGGGTAGGTCTATTCGTTCAGCAATTGATGCCCTAATGGCATTTGGTAGGCCAAAGTCTGTTGAACTCCTTACTTTAATTGATAGAAGGTTTAGTAGAGACTTGCCTATTCAGCCTAATTACGTAGGAAGAACAATAGATGCAATAGATTCCGAACGTGTAATAGTGGAATGGAAAGAAGTAAATGGAAAGGATAGAATATTAATGGTAAAATCAGATTAATGAGTAATTTATCAGTAGATCATTTATTAGGAATTAAATACCTTATAAAATCAGACATAGATTTGATTTTTAAAACGGCAGATAATTTCAAAAAGATTATTAATCAACCTATTAAGAAAGTACCTTCATTAAGAGATATTACAATTGCAAATCTTTTCTTTGAAAACTCAACTAGAACTAAACTTTCTTTCGAATTAGCTGAAAAAAGACTTTCTGCTGATGTAATTAATTTTGCTTCAGCATCTTCATCAGTTACAAAAGGAGAAACATTATTGGATACGGTAAATAATATATTAGCTATGAAAGTTGATATTGTAGTAATGCGTCATCCTAATCCTGGTGCTTCTGTATTTCTATCTAGAAATATTGATGCAAAAATTGTAAATGCAGGGGACGGAACTCACGAGCATCCCACTCAAGCTTTGTTAGATGCTTATTCAATTCGAGAAAAACATGGTGAAGTTGCAGGTAAAAAAATTGTAATAATTGGGGATGTTTTACACTCTAGAGTGGCGCTTTCAAATATTTATTGCTTGCAGAAATTGGGTGCTGAAGTTAAAGTTTGCGGACCTTCTTCATTAATGCCTAAGCATCTTGACGCATTAGGAGTTACTCATTTCTCTGATTTAAAAGAGGCTTTAGAGTGGTGTGATGTTGCTAATGTATTAAGAATACAGTTAGAAAGACAAGATGTAAATTATTTCCCTTCCTTACGAGAATATGCTATGGTGTATGGTGTAAATAAAGAAGTTCTTGATGGTTTAGAAAAAGAAATAACCATTATGCACCCAGGTCCTATAAATAGAGGGGTTGAATTAAGTTCTGATGTTGCTGATTCTAAACATGCTATTATACTTGATCAAGTAGAAAATGGAGTTGCTATTAGAATGGCAGTTTTGTATTTGCTAGCAGGAAAAATTAAAAACTAAGATTTAAATGAATTTACAAGAAACAACTCTAGTTTTTAAACTTGGAGAAGACAATAATTTATCTGATTTAAAAATTACTTCTGAAATCAAGCACTTTATTGCTGATTTAAGAGGATTAAGTCCTGATTTGGCTGAAAATATTAAAGATAAATTTATTATATTTGCGAATAGTATTTCAAAAATGAATGGTTCTTTTGTAATTGTATGCGAATTTTCTTTTGATGATGAACTTACTATTGTTCCTACTTTACTAGAAGCCTATGATTATATTGAAATGGATGAAATGGAAAGACAATTAGAATTATAAACCAAAATTAATTAAATATGAAAAAAATCTTACTTACCCTTACATTGGCTTTTGTCTTTATTGGAGCAAACGCTCAATGTACACCTGACCCACAATTTACTATTGCCGGTATTTACCCTGATAGTGCAACAGGATTGCCTAATGCAATGGTTGGGCAAGCTTATAATGAAGTGATTACTATTATTACTCCGGTAGATACTAGTACAGTGATTTTAGGTCAATCTATAGCTGTAACTATTCAAACAATTGAATTAACAAGTGTTTCAGGCTTACCTGCAAGTTTTTCTTATGATTGTGCGACTACTAACTGTATTTTTGCTGGAGGTTCAACTTCCTGTGCTGTACTTACCTCTCCAAGTCCTACTGTTGCGGAAATTGGTTCCCACCAAATTATCATGAGTACAACTACTACAGTTGATGCTGGTTTGTTTGGGATTCAAACCCAAGATGATGTTGTGGATTATTACTATATTAATGTTACTAATGCTACTGCTACTATTAATCAATTCAATGACTTTAGTTTTGAACTGAAAGATATTTTCCCTAATCCTGTAAATAATAATGCTAAAATTCAATTTATTTCAGGGAATTCAGCTAATGTAGTTTTTACTGTCTTTAATTATTTAGGTGAAAAGATAGAAGAAAAAAATATAGCTGCTACTCGTGGGGTAAATGACATTGAAATATCTGCTAATGATTATGCTAATGGTATGTATCTGTACTCTATTAATAATGGAATACAAGTAGTATCTAAAAGAATGATTATTGCAAATTAATGTCATTTAAACTTACCATTTTAGGTTGTAACTCAGCTGTACCTACAGTAGAAAGACATCCGACCGCTCAATTGCTAAATGCAAATGAGCGGTTTTTTTTAATTGATTGTGGAGAGGGTACACAAGTTAGACTAAAAGAATATAAAATAAATTTTCAAAGAATAAATCATATTTTTATTAGTCACTTGCATGGCGATCATTATTTTGGTTTAATTGGCTTGATTAGTAGTATGCATCTTTTAGGTAGAAATAAAGACTTACATATTTATGCGCATCAAGAGCTAAAAGCAATTATCGATTCTCAATTATTGGCTTCTAATACTGAACTTAATTATCCTTTATTTTTTCATCCTATTTCTGATACTAATGAACAGGTGCTGTATGAAGATGATAAAATATGTATTAGTAATGTAATTCTTAATCACACTATTAAGTGTTCTGGTTTTATATTTAAAGAAAAAAAGAGTAAGAGAAAAATTGTTAAAGATAGAATTGAAGAGTATAACATTCCATTTGATAAATACAATGGAATAAAAGAAGGTGCTGATTGGATAGCTACTTGTGGTGAGGTTATAAAAAACAATGAGATAACGGTTGAAAGTACTCCAGCTCATTCTTATGCTTTTTGTACAGATACTATTTATAATGAAGCTTTAATTGAAAAAATTAAGGAAGTTGATTTGCTGTATCATGAGGCTACTTTTAAAAAGGAGTTATCAGGTCGAGCAAATGAAACAGGACATTCTACAACTTATGAAGCAGCTACAATTGCTAAAAAATCAGCTGTTAAAAACTTGTTAATTGGTCATTTTTCTCAAAGGTATAAAAACCTTGATGAGCTGCTTATTGAAGCTAAAGATATATTTAAAAATACTCATTTAGCTAAATCAGGTTTAGTGCTTGATTTTAATAAGTTGAATAAATGAGAGGAGTATTAAATTATGTATTATGTATGGATATTTTTATTAATGATGCAAAAACTGTACTTTAGCCTTAAACATATAAGTTCATATTCTAATTTGAAAAAAATATTTTCTCTCTTACTATCCCTGCTATTATTTAATACTGTTTTTGCAAATAATATTATTAATGACTCTGTTGCTAATATTAATTGTAATCATGATGGTTATATTTTTACAGAAATTGTTTCTCTTGATACTAATGTTTTTAGCAAGTGGTATTTTTTTAATGATTCTACTTGGGAACAGATAGATACTTCTGATCAATTAATAGTAATTAATAATAATCAATATAATTCTGACTCTTTAACTACAGAAGTTTGTGGCTTGTTTAAATTAGAAATTGTTGATGTATTAGATTCATTAATTGAAGTAAGACAATATACTGTTGGATGTAAATTGTCAGTGATATTAGAGCAAGAGATTATTATATGTGATAATAATACAGGTACAATAAATTCATATATATATGGAGGTATTCCTTTTGATCAGGATACAGCTTTATCAGGTGGGGAGTACTATCAATATCAATGGTATACTTTTATTGATACAAGTATAAATTCAATATTATTAGCTGATACTACTGATTTTCTTGATAGTTTACATCAAGCGTATTATTATTTCATTGTATCTGATTCAATAGGGTGTATAGATACTTCAGAAGTTATTGAAATAAAACCCCCAGAAAAATTAAAAACAGTTGCTTTAGATTTAGCTGATGCAAGTTGTTATCAATCAGCAAAGGGCTCAATCTTTTTTTCTTTTAATGGAGGTTACAAGTTTGACTTATCAAATCCATATTTTTATTATCTAGTTTCAAACTTAGATACTATTTGCTATAGCGATACTAGTGGATATTCATCTAACTTTTTTAACCTTACTGTAAACCCTTCTATGAACTCGCTTTATCCTGATTCTATAAGGATAGATAGCTTGTTGTCAGGAAACTATCAATTAATTGTTTCAGATTCTGTAGGATGTTTATTTGATACTACTTTTATTATAAATGAACCATTACCATATCAACTTTATGTTTCAGGGGATACATTGATTTGTTCTTCAGATAGTGTTTGGATAAGTATTGATAGTGTTTCTGGTGGATTGTTACCAGTTACTTACAAGTGGTTTGATTCTAGTAACGATTCTATTTATGTAAGTAATGGAAATTATTTATGTATTATTAAAGATACTGTAAATAATTGTATTGATACGATTGATGTTGAAGTGACTAGTTTGTATGATGTAAAGTTAGACGTTAACATAAGTAATGTAGGTTGTTTCGGTGATTCTACGGGCTTTATAATTATTGATTCCATTTATGGAGGAGTTAAGCCATATTTATATTCTGGAATTAGTTTAAATAATTTATCATCTGGAAATTATACTATTTTTATTTCTGACTCTTTGGGTTGTGAGTCAATTGATATTATAAGTATTTTAGAACCTTTGAAGTTACAATCAAATATTTTCATTACTCAACTAGCTTGTCATAATGATAGTAATGCTTCTGTCATTCTTGCTTATTCAGGTGGTGTAATGCCTTATGAAATTTACTGGCAGAATAATTTATCTATTGATACAATTAATGATCTTAGTTCAGGTATTTATTTCTATTCAGTTATTGATTCAAATCAATGTGAACTTCTTGATACAATTGAAATTTTAAATCCAGGTCAGCTTTCAGTAGAGTTTATTAATTACTCATCATCATTAGATTGTTTTAATGGAATTTCTTCAATAGAGGCAGATGTTATAAATTACGATAGTTCATATTCAATATTGTGGTCAAATTTAGATGTAACAAATATTACATCAATAGGGGCTGGATATTCTTCAGTATTTATTGAGGATAATAATGGTTGTAGGTTACTGGATTCAGTTCTGATAACTCAGCCTGATACATTCAAGATTTTGGAGTTTATATTAGTAGATACTATTTGTAATTTAGGAGCAAGTGCGCATGTGGTTCTGGATGGAGGAGTTCTTCCTTATACATATTTGTGGAGTACTGGAGAAATAGATTCTTTGATTGTTAATATACAGGATAGTATCTGTTGGGTAATTGTTTCTGATTCATGTGGAAATACTCTAAATGACACTATATTTTTTAACCCTTTTGAATTAGTTACGGCTATAGTTTATGATAGTATTACTCATATTGGTTTAGTTGAAGTAGACTTTAGTTCAACAGGAGGACCGTTTTCTTATGAATGGTTTGATATTATTGGTAATGTTATTAGTACAGATTCATTAACGTCCAATTTATGTGAAGGTACTTATTTTGTTACCACTAATGATAACTCGACCAATTGTTCAGTAAATGACACTTTGATAGCTACTTTTTATCTTCCGGATGGTATTGTTGATGTAGCAACAACAACTGTTTTATCTGATGCTGATTTGTGGGGAAATCCTCCATATAGTTATTTTTGGGATAATGCCGAAATTTCAGCACATTCTAATATTTGTTCTGGTTCACATTGGGTTGAAGTGACAGATGATGATGGTTGTGTTGTTCGATCCGATTTTGATATTGATCCTTTATTGATTGCTTTAGATCCTGCTGAGTTTATTATTGAATGTAGTTTGGAGAATTTGGATGTAGATATAACTGCTGATGCAATTGGAGGTACTGCACCCTATACTTATGCCTGGTCGAATGGAAGTACAGGAAATTCATTTAACTTGAGTTTAAGTCCAGGAAATTATAGTGTTACCATAATGGATAATAATGCTTGTACTAAGGATACTTCTTTTGTAATTGCTACTATGAGTGCTGATTGTGTGCCGAATGTTTTTACTCCTAATGGAGATAATATAAATGACACTTGGAATCTGGAAAATACTTTCTTGTATAGTGATTCTGAAATAAGAGTGTATGGTAGATATGGTAAATTACTTTTCCAATCTGTTGGTTATTCTACGGCTTGGGATGGTAAGAATGAAAATGGAAATGATGTTACTGATGGCGCATACTTTTACCATATTGATATTGGGCATGATTTTGATGCGATAAAAGGAAGTGTGACTATAATCCGATAAACGTTTTTATGTCACTTATCTGATCAGGTTCGAACCATTTTGTGTTTTTATCTTTTCGGAACCAAGTGAGCTGACGCTTTGCAAACCTTCTCGTATTTTGTTTAATATTTTCTACTGCTTTTTCAAGAGTACATTCATTATTGTAAAAAGCAAATATCTCTTTATAGCCAACAGTTTGTAGCGCATTTTTCTGCTGAAAAGGGATAAGTGATTCCACCTCTTCAAGCAGTCCGTTTTCTAACATTTTATCTACACGTGTATTTGTTCTTTTGTATAGTATCTCTCTTTCAGTTGTCAACCCAATTTTAATAATTTCAAAAGGGCGTTTTTTTGGTGTTGCTGATTTTAATGAGGAAAAGGTTTCACCGGTAGCTATAAATATTTCTAAAGCTCTTAATAAGCGTTGAGGATTTTGCTGATCACAAGTAGCGTAAAAGTCAGGATCTACTTTTTTGACCTCATTTTGTAGCCAGACTATTCCCTTTTCTTTTAATTTTGAATTAAGTTTTGTTCTTATTTCTTCAGAGATTTCAGGCATTTTGTCAAACCCTTTGCAAATTGCATCAACATATAAACCTGAACCTCCAACAACAATAATAGTGTCTTTTGTTTTATGGAGTTCTTTTATTTTAGCGATTGCATTCATTTCAAATTCACCAGCATTATAATCTTCTCTTACGGATAAATGTTGAATGAAATGGTGTTTTGCTGCTGCTAGTTCTTTAGCGTTGGGTGGTGCGGAACCAATTTTTAATTCTTTATAAAATTGCCTAGAGTCGCATGAAATTATTTCAGTATTTAACGCATTTGCAAGCTCAATACTAAGAGCTGTTTTCCCAATTGCTGTAGGGCCAACAATTATGATTATTTTCTTAGTATTCTTCTTCATACTCTTTAAATTCATCAAAATCATCAAAGGCTTCACCAAAAGGATCAAATTCTTTCTCAGCTTTAAAGCTAATCTCAGGCGCATCTTCTGGCATAGTTCCTACTGATTTTATACATTTTGAAGTAGTTATTTCTTCTTCAGTTATTTCAGTAAGTGTAACTAAGAATCGCCACATTTTCATAAAATCATAAACGTAAAGTAATTGAGTGCCTTCTTCTTTTAGGATAGAAGAAAGAATAATATCACTCATTCCAAGCATAGAATTTTCTTTATCCTCTACACTAAAAAGTGGAATTTCTTGTAATAACTCAAAATCATCATTAGTTATGTAAAAGGATGCTAGTTCGTTTTTATCTAGCTCAAAGGCAATGACAATAGCTTTGTGTAACTCTTCTAAGTTACTAGTAGGGTTAATTTCTATATCACGAATTACATCTTTTTTATATTCTAAATGTACTTGTATTATGCTTTTCATTTTACTGGTTGTAAATTTAATTCTTTTGCTTTTTTTATGATGAATACTAATGCTTCTTCTTTATCATTTTTAACTGTTCCATCAAGTATTGCATCTTTTATTGCATTTTTTAGGATTCCAATTTCTCGTCCAGCCTTAATGGAAAATAAATCCATTATTTCCTTGCCATCAACAGGAGGTTGGAAGTTTCGTATATGGTCTTTTTCCTCTACTTCTTTTAGCTTCCTTCTTACTAGCTGAAAATTTTTCAGATACTTTTTTACTTTCTTTTCATTTTTAGAAGTAATATCAGCATCACATAGCGTCATCAAGTCATCTATATCATCTGCTGCATCAAAGAGTAAACGCCTTATTGCAGAATCGGTAACTATATCTTTCGCTAATATGATAGGTCGCAAATGAAGAGTTACTAATTTTTGTACATACTTCATTTTTTCGTTAAGGGGTAACTTTAATTCTCTAAAAATTTTAGGAACCAATTTTCCTCCAAAAAATTCATGTGCATGGAAAGTCCATCCATGTCCTTCTTCATATTTTTTTGTTTGTGGTTTTGCAATATCGTGTAGTATTGCTGCCCATCTTAACCAAAGGTTGTTGGTGTTTTTGCTAATGTTGTCCAGCACTTCAAGGGTGTGATAAAAATTATCCTTGTGTCCGTATTTACCTATTAATTCGACTCCTTGTAACTTACACATTAAAGGGAAAAATTGGTGTAATAATTGAGTGTTGAATAATAATTTAAACCCTTTTGATGGAGTGGTTGATAATATAATTTTGTTAAGTTCTTCAGTAATTCTTTCTTGAGAAATTATGCTTAAGCGTTCAGTGTTATCTGTAATTGATTTTAATGATTGTTCTTCTATTGAAAAATCCAGTTGAGTGGCGAAACGAACTGCTCGCATCATTCTTAATGGGTCATCAGAATAAGTAATGTCAGGATTTAATGGAGTACGAATAATTTTATTTTTTAAATCTTCTTTTCCATTAAAAGGATCAATCAATGTGCCATAACTATTCGCATTTAGTTGGATTGCCATTGCGTTAATAGTAAAATCTCTTCTGTTCTGATCATCCTCTAAAGTACCATCTTCAACTATTGGTTTTCGTGAATCTGAACGATAGGATTCTTTTCGAGCACCTACAAATTCATAATCTTCTCCCTTGTAATGAATCATAGCTGTGCCAAAGTTTTTAAACACTTTAAAAGTAGCTTTGTTTCCTAATAATGAACTTACTTTTTCTGCTAGTTTTATTCCGCTTCCAATACAAACAAAATCAATATCTGTTTTTTCTTGTCTTCTGTCTAGTAACAAGTCACGCACCCAACCACCAACTACATAGGTAGGATAATTTAGCTCATCACTTGCCAGTTGTATGGTTTTAAAAATTGGGTTATTTAATTCAGAAGAGTAATTCACTATCTAATTTTTGTAATGCTAGTGTCTTCATTTATCTTTAGGATAGATGAAGGTGTAGACATTAGTTCATTTTGGCGCAAATTTACGATATAATCAACATTTTTTTTTATTTCCTCCGAAATTTCTGAAAATTGTTTTGGTGTCATTTCTCCACTGATATTTGCTGAAGTGGAAACAATTGCTTTTCCAAATGATAGAATAAGTTTTTGACAAAATTTATCTTGAACAATACGGATTGCTGCTGAACCATTTTCTGCTAAAAGATTTTGGCCTAGTCCTCTTATGTTAGGGTAGACAATAGTTGTTGGGCTTGATGTAATATCCAAATTAGGGATAGTTTCAGTAATAGATTTTAGTTGTTTTTCATTAGCTACTAATGAAATGAGAGCTTTGCTATTTACTCGTTTTTTAAGTTTAAATATTTTTGCTATTGCATCAGTGTTTGTGGCATCACAACCAATTCCCCAAATAGTGTCGGTAGGATATAGGATTATCCCACCCTGTTTTAATGTTGCTAATACTTTATCTATTTCAGTTTGCATATTTGTTGATTCCATTATTGCAAATCTCTCTTTTTTCTTTAACAACTAGCGATAGGATAG
>CATEYX010000166.1 GCA_949511925.1 Cryomorphaceae bacterium
AGCTAGATGACTTAGGAAAGGAAAAGGAGAGTAGTGATATTCTTAATTTATTAAAAAAATGAAATTCTACTTCACTAAAAATTGCTAAAAATATCGGGACGGGAATCTCTTCCAAAGTATAAACTATTTAATTAAAATGGTAAATCATCTGATTTATCATCAGTAGTAACAGATTCAGAAACTGATGACGGAGAGTCTTCTTGAGACTGCTTACTGCTAAGCATGTTCATACTGTCGGCCAATATTTCAGTATTATATCTAGTGTTCCCATCTTTATCCTCCCACTTTCTTGTTTTAATTTTACCTTCAATATAAACACTTGCTCCTTTCTTTAAGTACTTTTCAGCCACTTCAGCTAAGCCTCTCCATAATACAACATTGTGCCATTCAGTTTGACTCACACGCTCACCTGCTTTATTCTTATAATTCTCAGTTGTTGCTAAGGAAAAATTTGCAACTGCAACCCCATTATCTAAATACCTTACTTCTGGGTCCTTGCCTAAGTTCCCTACCAATATAACTTTATTTACTCCTGCCATAATTACAATTTTTAATCATTCGAATAATCAACAAATATATACAATTCTACGTTAACTCTATAGTCTCAAAATATTTTTCTGTTAATCGAGATACAGGAAATTCGAATAAGCTATTTTTTGAAATAAGTTCATATTTCTCCAGCACTAAATCAGTAGCTTTTATTTGCCAAAACTGTGCATGGATTTTTTGATGCGAAAGAATATGAATAAATTCGCTAGATACAGATTTAACTTCAAAAGTGGAATTTAAAAATATTCTTGACCATTCATCAGATTGCATAACCTGCTTTTCGTCCAATTTAATCTGGAATTCCAAAAAGGGAAACTCATATAAACCTGTCCAAATCCCAGATTTTCTTTTCCCTAAAAAAACATCACCTTCCTGCTCAATAAATAAATAATGTATAAACCTATCTTTAACTTTGATCTTCTTTGATTTTACAGGTAATTCCGCAACTGAATTGGTCGTATAGGCAATACAAAAATCTTGCATAGGACAACTTGAGCAATTAGGCGATTTTGGTTTACACTGAATAGCTCCAAATTCCATAATAGCTTGATTATAAATAGCCGCTTCTTTTTCAATAAGCAATTCTTGCGATAAATACTGAAACTCCTTTTTCCCGGCAGATGTATCAAAAGGAATACTCACACCAAAAACTCTACTTAATACACGAATAACATTTCCATCAACAACCGCATAAGGCATATCAAAAGCAAAAGAGGTAATAGCTGCTGCAGTATAGACACCAATCCCTTTTAACTTTAATACTTTGTTATAATCTTTTGGAAATTCGCCTCCGAAATTATTTACAATATCTTTAGCTGTAAAATGAAGGTTTCTAGCTCTAGAATAATACCCCAAACCCTGCCACATTTTCAGCACCTTATCCTCAGGAGCATTTGCCAAGTCCTCAATCGTTGGAAACACCTTCAAAAAAGCCAAATAATAAGGCTGCCCCTGCAAAACCCTTGTCTGTTGCAGAATGATTTCCGAAAGCCAAATATGATATGGATTGACAGTGTTACGCCAAGGCAAATCCCTTTTGTTGTTTTGATACCAACTTACTAACTTATTTGAAAAATTCATAACTATCTGAAAAATAAAACAATAAACTCAATAAAAAAGATAAACTCATAATTGCTAAGCTATTTTTTTTTAATATATTTGCAGGCTCAAAATTAGAGAAGAATTTAACATATAATAGAATAAAAGATGACAAAAGCAGAACTTGTTAGTAAGATTTCAGAAAGAACAGGAGTAGAAAAGCTAACAACCTTGGCAATTGTTGAATCAATGATGAATGAAATCAAAGATTCAATTTCAGCTAATGAGGCTGTATTTTTAAGAGGTTTTGGAACATTCAAACCTAAGAAAAGAGCTGAAAAAACAGGGAGAAACATCAAGAAGAATACAACTATCATCATCCCCGCACACCATATTCCAGCTTTTAAGCCGGCTAAAGTTTTTGTAGAGGAAGTAAAAAATAAAGTAAAATAAGCTTTAAAGAGCTAAAAAAATAAATTATGTCAGGAGCTAAGAAAAAGAAAAGATTAAAAATCGCTACTCACAAACGCAAGAAGCGTTCAAGAAAAAATAGACATAAAACTAAATAGATTTTAGTTTTTACTCTAGTTTCTTAAACAAAAAAAGTCATGAAATACGATCTTATTATCGATTCAAGACCTTCTGAAGTAGTGATTGCCCTTTTACGTGATGGACTTCTAATAGAACTTCATAAACAAAAGCACGATAACAATTTTTCAGTTGGAGATATTTACCTAGGAAAAGTCAGAAAGACGGTTCCTGGGTTAAATGCATCATTCGTAAATATAGGATATGAAAAAGATGGTTTTTTACACTATCTGGATTTAGGACCTCAATTTAACTCTTTCAAAAACTTCACTAGAAAGGCAATTGACAAGAAATTAAATACTGCTTCCTTAAAAAACTTTAAGAAAGAAGCCAACCTTGAAAAAGATGGAAAGATAAATGATGTTTTAAAAGGTGGAGATTTAATACTTACACAAATTTCAAAAGAACCAATATCCACTAAAGGACCTAGGTTAACTACCGAAATTTCTCTTGCTGGAAGATACATGGTTTTAATGCCTTTTTCTGATCGAGTTTCTATTTCCCAAAAGATTGATGATCCTGAAGAAAAAGCAAGATTGAAAAAATTAATCAGAAGTATAAAACCTCATGGGTTTGGAGTGATTATCCGTACTGTTGCAACAGGGAAAAAAGTAGCAGAGTTAGATAGAGATTTAAAAAATCTGTATAAGAAATGGCAAATTATAAGTAAGAAATTAAAAGATGCACAACCTAATACTAAAATATTAGGAGAACTTAACCGATCGGAAGCAATTCTAAGAGATTTACTAAGTTCAAAATTCAATAATATTCATGTAAACAGTACTGAAGTTCAGGAAGAGTTAAAAGAATATCTTTCTCGCATTTCACCTGAACAAGAAAAGATTGTTTTATTACACAAAAAAGAAACTCCTATCTTTCAGGAATTTAATGTTACCAAGCAAATAAAAGGTGCATTCGGAAAAAATGTAACTATGAAAAAAGGAGTTTACCTTGTAATAGAACACACAGAAGCACTTCACGTAATTGATGTGAATAGTGGTAAAAAAGTTGATTCAAATAAAGATCAAGAAGCAAATGCTTTAGCCGTAAATTTGGAAGCTGCAGAAGAAGTAGCAAGACAATTACGCCTTAGAGATATGGGAGGGATTATTGTTGTTGATTTCATTGACATGAAAAAAGAGAAGAATAGAAATCTCTTGACTGAAAAAATGAAGGAAGCAATGAGTACTGATAAGGCAAAACATAATATTTTACCTCCTACTCGCTTTGGATTAGTACAAATAACAAGACAAAGAGTTCGTCCTGAAATGAATATTGATACTCAGGAAAATTGTCCAATGTGTTCAGGGAATGGGAAAATTGATTCTAGTTTATTACTAATTGAACAGATTGAAAATAAGCTTCACAATCTAACTAAAACTCACAAAGGGAACATTCAAATCTCTACACATCCTTTTGTAGCAAGTTATATCAATAAGAAGGAAGGCTGGTTCTCTACATCCATAAGTAAGCAATGGGGTGCCAAGTTTGGAAGGAAGATAAACATCACACCTGATGAGCGCTTACACTTGTTACAATATAGCGTAGTAAAATAATTTAGTTTTTCTCAGTTGATGTAATTCGCTTATACCAAAGTAAAAAAGCAATAAGTGTCAGAAACATTAACCCTACACCAATAAAATACCCATACCTGATGTTGTCATCAGTATTGAAAAAAGGGAGAGTAAAAGCACCTATCATCAGCATCCTTACCACAATATTTAAAGAACTGAAAACAGAATTAGCTCTACCTATAAGATTATTAGGTACATGATTAAAAAGATAAGTAGTTCTTAAAATTCTCACTCCTGAATTAGCAATCCCAAGTATCAGATTCCCTAAAAAGAATATCCAAAGCACATTGTAAATTGCCATAGCGTAAAAAGCAACAGAGACTAATATCAGCAACAAATTAATTGAAGTCACAGTATTTAACTTCTTAAACACTCTCAATACTAATACACCTGAAAGTATTGCTCCAATAGAATAATAAATTTCAGCAGAAGCATACACATTTCCATCCATTTTCAAAAACTGATACACATAAGAAGGGAGTAAAACATGTACCTCAACCAAAGTAAAGGCGAAAAGCATGTAAGAAAGGAATCCAAAAATAAAAATAATAGGATTTTCTTGCAAATACAAAACACCACCCTTAAGACGAGAAAACAAACCTCCTTTCTGCACAACATCTTTAGCGATTGGCTTGTATTTCATCATCATGAAAATAAAAATTACTGCAATATAAGTAATTGCATCCAAAAGAAAAATTTCATAAATTTCCCAAGCCTTAATATCAAAAGGAAGAACGAAACTAAATCCTGCAATTTCTAAAACATTATTTTGAGTTCCAGTAAGTAATAAAGCAGCAAAAGCACCAGCTAAAACTGAGGTAGTTTGTCCTTGCACTTCAATATAAGAATTTAATTTTCCATAATTTTTTGACTCAGTAATCTCCTGTCCAAAAGCATACAAGTTAGGATAATGTACATTGTAGTTAAAAATGGTAACACCAAAAACTAGAATAACAAAAAAATCAGTTAAATGAGCCATATGAAAACCATACAAAGCAATACTTCCAATACTCAAACCACATACTACATTAATAATGATAAAGAGTTTTTTCCTAGAGTACCTATCAATTAAGGCCCCCGCATACAGACCCCAAAACAAAGTAAGGAAAGTAATCATAATATAGGCAGAAGCAAAAACTTCAGGGCGACTAACAACCTTAACAAAATACCAAGGAATAGCAACCATACTAATTCCTTGAGCTAAACCAGAAATAATATTTGCCAAGAATAAAAGAGTAATTGCCTGTTTGTTTTGCATGGCCACAAAAGTAATATTAATAATCAGATTTGATATCTTTGGGAAATGCACAATAAAAGAGTTTATGACATCAGTATTGCTATTGAGCGCATCAAAAATTATTGCGCTTTGCAAGACAGGTGTCAATGGGATGTATTACAAAAACTAAGAGAATGGGGACTGCAACAAGCAACAAAGGACCATATACTAGAAATACTGATTACTGATAAGTTTATTGATGAACAACGGTTTTCTGCTTCCTTTTGTAGAGGGAAATTCAGAATAAAAAACTGGGGAAAACGAAAAATAATTAATGAACTAAAACGAAAACAGATTTCAAGCATATGTATAAACACAGGACTAAAAGAAATTGATGAAAATGAATATAATCTTGTACTTGAAAAATTATTTTATCAGAAGGAAAGCAGTGTAAAAGACAAAAATCAATTTATCAGAAAAACAAAAATTGCAAACTTTTTGATACAGAGAGGATTTGAAAATAATTTGGTATGGGATAAAATAAGAGAATTAAGCGATAAATAATTACTTTTGAGCAATGGTTAGCCAAGAACAAATAAAAGCACTAAGTAAAAGACAGGATGAACTTTATAAGTTTATTAATATTTCTGAAAAACAAAAAGAAGCAAATACTCTTACAGCACAATCGCAAGAAAATGATTTTTGGAACAACCCTAAAAAAGCACAAATTATACTTAAGAAACTAAGTGTACTTAAGAGCTGGCTAAAATCATATAATTCAGTAGTTACTAATATTGATGAGATTTCCGTTTTACTTGAACTTGAAGCCGGTGAGGATGAACTTGAAACACAACTCCAAAAAACAAGATCAATAGTTGAAGAATTAGAGTTTAAAAATATGTTGAGTGCTGAAGAAGACAGCATGTCAGCAATTATAACCATAAACCCAGGAGCTGGAGGGACAGAAGGACAAGATTGGGCAGAAATGCTAATGCGTATGTACTTAATGTGGGGAGAGAAAAACAAGTACAAAGTAAAAACCCTTGACATACAAAAGGCCGAACCCGTAGGTATAAAATCAGTTACCATTGAAATAGATGGTGACTTTGCTTTTGGACACTTAAAAGGAGAAAATGGCGTTCATAGATTAGTGCGAATTTCACCATTTGATTCTAATGCTAAGCGACACACCACTTTTGCATCAGTATTTGTTTATCCGCTTGCTGATGATAGTATTGAGGTAATAATTGAACCGTCAGAAATAAGCTGGGATACTTTTAGAGCAAGTGGTGCTGGAGGACAAGGAGTTAATAAAACCGAATCTGCCGTACGTTTAAAACATGAGCCATCAGGAATAACCATTGAAAATTCAGAGTCTAGATCGCAGTTAGAGAATAAAGCAAAGGCAATACAACTGCTAAAATCTCAACTTTATGAACTAGAGATAAGAAAAAAACAAGAAGAAAAGAGTAAACTTGAAGGATCAAAAAAGAAGATTGAGTGGGGATCTCAAATAAGAAGTTATGTTTTGCATCCCTATAAAATGGTAAAAGATTTACGTACTAGTTATGAATCATCTAACCCTGAAAAAGTTTTAGATGGCGACTTGAATGCTTTTATAAAAGCATATTTAATGGAATTTGGACAGAAATAATGAATACAAAAATATACCATAATCCAAGATGTAGTAAAAGCAGACAAACACTTTCCCTTCTTGAAAAAGAAACCACTGATTTCAAAATAATTGAATACTTAGAAAACCCTTTAAGTTTTGATGAAATAGAAGAAATTGTAGAGAAATTAGCGATTAAACCAATTGACTTAGTCCGTAAAAATGAACAAATATGGAAAGATAATTATAAAGGAAAAGAAATGACTGATATTGAAATTATCAAAGCAATGGAAAGAAACCCTAAATTAATTGAACGACCAATTGTTATAAATGAAAAGCACGGTATTATAGGAAGACCACCTGAAAAAGTACTAAGCTTGTTTGCTTAGGAAGGCATTTGGTCTTCTTCTAACTTCCCTTCTTTTGCCCAAACAAAAATAAAGTAAGGAATAACGCTAGCAAGGAAAATAATACACCAAAAAGCCATTAAGAAAACAAATACAAATATTAAAAAGCCTAGAAATTTCATAATCATTAATTTTGCAGCAAATAAACAATAACAAAAAAGAATATCAAAACATTTTAAGATGAAATATAGAATAGAAAAAGATACAATGGGAGAAGTAAAGGTTCCTTCTGATAAATACTGGGGAGCCCAAACAGAAAGAAGCAGAAACAACTTTAAAATTGGTGCGACCGCAAGCATGCCTTTAGAAGTAGTTTATGGTTTCGCTTACCTTAAAAAAGCAGCTGCTCATACCAATTGTGAATTAGGTGTTCTTTCTGAAGATAAAAGAGATTTAATTTCAACAGTGTGTGACGAAATATTGGATGGAAAACATGACGATCAATTTCCTTTAGTAATTTGGCAAACAGGAAGTGGAACGCAAAGCAATATGAATACCAATGAAGTAATTGCTAATCGTGCTCATGTTATAAATGGAGGAACTTTGGAGGATGAAACTAAAGCAATTCACCCAAATGATGATGTAAATAAATCACAAAGCTCAAACGATACTTTCCCAACAGGAATGCATATTGCAGCTTACACAGTCATTATTGAAAACACAATCCCTGGAATAGAACAATTGCGTGATACTTTAGAAGCAAAATCATTAGCTTTTAACAAAGTCGTTAAAATTGGGCGTACTCATTTAATGGATGCTACTCCACTTACTTTAGGGCAAGAATTCTCTGGCTATGTTTCACAATTAAATCATGGACTAAGAGCATTGGATAATACTTTAGATCATTTGTCAGAAATTGCTTTAGGAGGAACAGCTGTTGGGACTGGAATTAATACTCCTGCTGGATATTCTGATCTAGTAGCACAGTATATAGCGGATTTCACTGAATTACCGTTTGTAAGTGCTGAAAATAAATTTGAAGCTTTAGCCGCTCATGATGCAATAGTTGAGAGCCATGGTGCTTTAAAGCAATTAGCTGTTTCTATAAATAAAATAGCTAATGACGTCAGAATGTTAGCGTCAGGACCAAGAAGTGGAATTGGTGAAATTATCATTCCATCTAATGAACCAGGATCATCCATCATGCCAGGAAAAGTAAACCCTACACAATGTGAGGCTATAACTATGGTTTGCGCACAAGTAATGGGAAATGATGTAGCTATTACAGTTGGAGGAATGCAAGGACATTATGAGTTAAATGTATTCAAACCACTAATGGCAGCAAACTTTTTGCAATCAGCTCGTTTAATTGGAGATGCTTGTGTTTCATTTGACGAAAACTGCGTTCAAGGCATAGAACCAAATTACGAAAACCTAAAAAAGAATTTAAATAATTCCTTGATGTTAGTTACAGCATTAAACACTAAGATTGGTTATGAAAAATCAGCTAAGATTGCTAAAACTGCTCATCAAAATGGAACAACTTTAAAAGAAGAAAGTATTAATTCAGGATACCTTACTGCTGAAGAATTTGATGAATGGGTACGTCCAGAAGATATGTGTGGAGGATTGTAATTTACATACTAGATATTTAATCAAAAAAGCCGAGCATAATGCTGGGCTTTTTTATTCTATTTCTTAAAATAAATTAACTTTCCTCACTCTTAATATCAGCAACAAAGTGTTTTATTTGTTGTTCATCTTCTTTTTTACAAACAAGTAAAGTCCCTTCACTTTCAACAACAATATAGTGATTTAAACCTTGTAATACTACTCGCTTGTCGTTTGGTACATTCACAATATTGTTTGAAGATTTATACAACATCACCTTATCTCCTAGTACAGCATTCTTATTTTCATCCAAGTCCAAATGCGTATACAAGGAACCCCAAGTACCTAAGTCGCTCCATCCAAAACTAGCAGGGTAAACATATACCTTATCCGATTTTTCCATAATCCCATAATCAATAGAAATATTTTTACAACCAGGAAAAACTCTATCAATATATTCTTCTTCTCTTTCAGTATTATAGAGGGGTTTTCCTTCTTCAAAAACAGTATAAATATCATTTAGGTGCTTACGATAGGCTAAAGTAATTGACTTAGCACTCCAAACAAACATGCCCGAATTCCAAAGAAAATCGCCACTGTCTAAAAAATTAAGAGCCAATTCCTGATTTGGTTTTTCTGTAAATGTTTTCACTTTTCTCACCTTTTTATTACTGACTAAACCTTGTTCAGTAAACTGAATATAACCATAACCTGTATCTGGTCTGCTTGGTGTAATTCCTATTGTCAACAACACATCATTAGCTGCACTTAATTCCAAACAATCATTTACCACACGCACAAATTCATCTTCCTTTGTAATTATATGGTCAGAAGCTGCAATAATCATATTGGCATCAGGATTTTCGCTCTGAATTTTAAATGCTGCATAAGCTACACAAGGTGCAGTATTACGCATTGCTGGTTCACATAAAATATTTTTTACTACTACATCAGCCAATTGTTCCTGACATAGGATTTTGTAATTCTTATTAGTAACAATAAGAATATTTTCAGCTGGACATATTTTTTGTAATCGCCTAAATGTTTGCTGAATTAGTGTTTCTCCTGTTCCTAATATATCCAAAAACTGTTTTGGCAAACTTGCCTTACTCATTGGCCAGAAACGGGAACCTATCCCTCCAGCCATTATTACTGCATAATTATTTTTATTCATTTTACTATTTCTTATTTTCAATTATTAAATGCTACACTACAACAAAAAGAAATTCGTTTTATTGTACCCTACTAACTTCTGTTAGAGGATGAAACAAATAAACTCTATTTGTATCTTTTTCCTTGCAAGTAAATCTTTTTCTTAATTTTTTTCCTTTTTGAAACTCTTTACCATTACTAGTACTAAACTTATCTCCTTCCAAAATATCAGTAATGGTTATTCCTTTTTGCTTATCATATTTTCTTAACACTGTTGAAAGTCTAACGTCTGTGAAAGTTGAAGCTTTAGGGTTTAATAAATATAAGCTCAATACTTTATTAATGTCTTCAGGGAAAAGGTGAAGAAAATTTAATAACATAGCTTTAAACGTTGCTTTCCATTGTTCCCCATGCGGTAATACTTTATTACTGTGTTTTGTATAAACAAAAGCATGAGCCAATTCATGAGTTAATGTAATCAGAAAAGAATAAGGGTTTAAGTTATTATTTACACTAATAGATAACTTACCGTACTGTACTCTAAAGTCTCCCAACTTTGTTTTCCTTGGTTTTACAATAAGTAAATCAACACATAATTCATCTATCCAATCCTGTAAAGTTACTCTGCTTTCTGAAGGAACAAATGAGTGAAAAGCATTCATTAACTTAATAATTGGTAGGCAATAAAGCTAGAAAAATAAGCTAAAGCCCCCATATATAAGAATTGAATAGCTGGCCATTTCCAGTGACCTGTTTCTCTATAAACAATTGCTACAGTTCCCATACATTGCATAGCAAAAGCATAAAATAACATTAAAGAGATTCCAACTGCTGGCGTAAAGAATGCTTCACCAGTTTCCTGATTTTTCACACTCTTCATTCGTTCCTGAATGGATTGAATGTTTTCATCACCCACACTATAAATAGTAGACATAGTTCCAACAAATACCTCACGAGCAGCAAAAGAAGTAATTAACGAAATACCTATCTTCCAATCAAAACCTAATGGCTTGATAGCTGGCTCAATTGTTTTTCCAATCATTCCAGCGTAAGAAGCTTCTAACTTTTCTGCTGCAATGTGCATTTCAGCATCTACTTTTCCTGCCCATTTTTCTTCAATTTTTTCAAATTTATTACCTGGAGCAAAAGAGGAAAGCACCCAGAGTACTATGGAAATTGCAATGATTATTTTACCTGCATCAAACAAAAATACTTTTACCTTTTCCACAATAGTATACATTACCGTTTTCCAATCTGGTATTTTATATGATGGCATTTCCATAATATAATAAGAACGCTCACTTGAAATAATAATAAATTTCATTAAGAAAGCTATAGAAATAGCTGCTACAAATCCAATTAAATAAAATGCCATTAACACCAAACCTTGTAAATTAAAGCCCATGAATTCCTCAGCAGGTATAATCAGTCCAATAATCAAAGTGTAAACTGGGAGCCTTGCAGAGCAAGACATAAGAGGAGTTACCATTATTGTGATCAGTCTTTCCTTCCAAGAAGAAATAGTACGCGCAGACATAATAGCAGGAATAGCACAACCAGCACCACTTAACAGTGGAATAATTGATCTTCCGTTAAGACCAACACCTCTAAGTAATTTATCAGTAATAAAACTAACTCTAGCCATATATCCTGTATCTTCTAAAAAAGCAATAAAAGCAAATAAAAATGCTATCTGAGGAACAAAAATAACAATACCACCAAGGCCTGCTAAAATACCATTGACAACTAAATCATTTAACAAACCTTCTGGCAATGAATTTGAAGTAAAAGTTTGTAATTGAACAAAAAGCCCATCAATTAGATCCATAGGATATTCTGACCAAGCAAAAACAGCTTGAAAAATGGCAAACAGAATAGATAAAAAAACTACATATCCAAATATAGGATGAATTAAAATGTCATCAATACTCTTAGTCAACTGATACTTTCCTGTTGGCCTACCCTTTTTAACACATAAATGCATTATCTCATCAATCTCCTTATAACGCTTTACAGTTTCTTTTGCTTGTACCCTTTCAGGTATAAGGTCATTGGCCTTACACAGCTGATTTATGGCGCATCTATTTAGGGATTCACCGCTAATTTCTTGCTTACACAATGCTAAGAATGAAGCATAATCATTCTCTTTCCCTCTTATTTCATTTACCCTTTCGATTACTGTTTTAAAAAGTTTGCGAACGGATAAAAATGGCTTAATAGGTTTCTTATATACTGCATTAATAATTGCTTCTCTTAAAATTTCAATTCCTTTTCTTTTTCGGGCATTGATAGCAACTACCTGAATACCTAACTCTTTACTAAGTAAATCTACATTAACAATTACTCCCTTTTTAGTTGCAATATCCACCATATTTAAGGCTAATACAACATTCATTTTTAGGTCAATAACCTGAGTAAGCAAAAATATTGAACGCCTTAAGTTAGTTGCATCAGCAATAACAACCGTTACATCAGGATAATCAACATCCTCATCATTACACAGAATTTGTTGCGCAACTTTTTCATCCATTGACTTTGGAAACAAAGAATATGTTCCAGGCAAATCAATAATTTCAGCGTCTATTTCTTTTGGAAATTTTGCTTTACCTACTTTCTTCTCAACCGTAATACCAGGGTAATTTCCAACTTTTTGTTTTAAACCTGTTAGAGCGTTAAACAAAGTTGTTTTACCTGAATTTGGGTTTCCTGCCAGAGCAATTTTAACCTTCATTCTACTCATTTTTTACTAGTTTAATTGCAATTTTTTCAGCATCATCTTTTCTGATACTCAGAATGTAAGAAGAAACTAAGATGGCAATAGGTCCTCCAAAAGGAGCTTTTCGGATCAATTGAATTTTTTCACCAGGAGTGCAACCCATCTCAAGTAACTTTTGCTCTAATTCTGGATCAGAAATCATACACATCTCACCTTTTACACCCACCTTCAAATCTGCTAATTTCTGCATGGGACAAATATAGTTATTAAGAATCAATCTAAAATAAATTGGAGCTAAATATTATTTCTGATAAATTTGAGTTGATGAGAAATTTGGACAAGTATTACACCCACTTTTTTTACTAACACCACAAGCGGTAAAAAAGAATAATGCCAAAATCAAAAAAAGATGATATTTTTGTATTTTTATAATCATATGCAAATCTAAATAAATTACTTAATTTAAGCCAATATGACAAAACTACTTCACCACCTAGGGCTTTACTTCATTATGATGAAGAAAGTCATAAGCAAACCAGAAAATTGGAGTATTTTCAGAAAACAGTTAGTACTTGAAATGGAGAAAGTAGGTCTTAACTCAGTAAGTTTGGTAATAATTCTTTCATTTTTTGTAGGGGCTGTAGTCAGTATACAAACTGCTATTAATATGAATAGTCCTCTATTACCTTCTTACCTGGTTGGTTTAGCAAGTAGAGATTCTTTAATTTTAGAATTTTCACCAACCATGATATCATTAATATTAGCAGGGAAAGTAGGATCAAGTATTGCTTCAGAATTAGGCAGTATGCGAGTTACTGAGCAAATTGATGCCCTTGAAATAATGGGAATTAATTCTGCCTCTTTTCTAATCTTACCAAAAATTATTGCAGCCGTCTTCTTTTTTCCATTCCTTATAATTATAAGTATGGGCGTTGGAATGGTTGGTGCTTGGGTAGGCGGACTTTCAGCTGATATAACAACAGCCGATTTTATGTATGGTCTTAAATATGAATTTACTCCTTTCTATATTAATTATGCAATTATAAAAACTATATTCTTTGCTTTTATAATATCGACTGTATCGGCATATTTTGGCTACCACACTAAAGGTGGTGCAATAGCTGTTGGAAAAGCAAGTACTACTGCTGTTGTAACTAGTAGTATTCTCATACTATTATTCAATTATATATTAACGGATATTATTTTATCATGATAGAAATACAAAATATTGAAAAACATTTTGGAAACAATCATGTTTTAAAAAATGTATCCTTTCTTTTTGAAAGAGGTAAAACAAACCTAATAATTGGAGAAAGTGGTTCAGGAAAAACAACCCTTATTAAAATACTAATCGGATTACACAAAATAGATAGCGGAACCGTATTGTTTGATGGTATAGATTTTAACGCCATAAAAACAAAAGAACAAAGACTATTAAGGCAAGAAATTGGCATGCTATTCCAAGGAGGAGCACTTTACGATTACATGAGTGTTGAAGAAAATATTATGTTCCCTCTTAATATGTTTACAAAAAAAACAGAAATAGAAAAATTAGAACGTGTAAATTTCTGTCTTAAGAGAGTGAAATTAGAAGGGAAAAATAAACTAATGCCTTCTGAACTAAGTGGAGGTATGACAAAAAGAGTTGCTATTGCTAGAGCAATAGTAATGCAACCTAAATACTTATTGTGTGACGAACCAAACTCAGGTCTTGATCCAAAAACAGCAATAATTATTGACAACCTAATACAAGAAATCACCAAAGAATATAACATCACTACAATTGTCAACACTCATGACATGAACTCTGTAATGGAAATTGGAGAAAACATTACCTTCATCAATAAAGGTGAGATATGGTGGAAAGGAAGTAAAGATGAGTTATTAAATTCCAATAATAACGAATTGAATGATTTTGTTTTTGCTTCAGAACTTTTTAAAAGATTAAAAAAAGCATAATGAAGAATGTAAGAGCAAAAAAACATTTAGGACAGCATTTTTTAAATGATGAGCAAATAGCTTTTGACATCACTGATTTATTAAGTGAGGGAACGAAAAATTTAGTAGAAATAGGCCCTGGTATGGGAGTGCTTACACAGTTTTTGGTAAAAAAAGATTTTACAACTGAAGTGGTAGAAATTGACACAGAAAGTGTTTTTTATCTCAGATTAAATTACCCTAAACTAAGTGTACATGAAGGAGATTTCCTGCAACTTCAGTTAAAAGAAAAATATCCTTACCCCTTTTCTTTAATCGGGAATTTCCCTTATAATATTTCTTCACAAATACTATTTAAAGCTTTTGAAAACAGAGATCAAATACCAGAAGTAATTGGTATGTTTCAAAAGGAAGTGGCTGAGAGAATAGTTTGTAAAAAAGGAAAAAAAAGAGGGATTCTATCTGTATTCTTACAAGCATTTTATGACATTGAATATTGTTTTACAGTAAATGAAGATGTATTTACTCCACCACCAAAAGTAAAATCAGGAGTTATAAAATTAGTTAGGAATAATAGAAAAGAACTCACTGTTGACGAACAGAAATTTAAACGAGTAGTGAAAACAGGGTATAACCAAAGAAGAAAAACATTAAGGAACGCATTAAAACCATTTACTTTAATAAATGAAAGTGAAATAGAACATTTACTCACTTTACGAGCTGAACAATTATCCGTTGATGATTTCATAAAACTAACCAATCATGTCAGATAGAATAGAAATAAATAGCGCATATATTGAGCAAATAACCAGCCTAATTGAAGCAAATAATTCTACTGAATTAAGCTTAATTATTTCTGATTTACACATTGCTGATATTGCAGAAATTATTGAAGACTTATCCATAGATAGTGCCCATTTTTTATTCGACCTAATTGAAGAAGAAAAATCAGCCCCCGTACTAGTTGAGCTTGAAGACGATACTCGAGAAGAAATTTTATCTGATTTAACGGCAAAAGAAATTGCTGAAGGAGTAATTGACAATTTAGAATCAGATGATGCTGCAGATGTAATTGGGGAATTATCAGAAAATAAAAAAGAAGAAGTTCTTTCCTTGATTGAGGATTTTGAACGTGCCAGTGACATTAGTGATTTATTAACTTACCCTGAAGACACAGCTGGTGGATTAATGGCCAAAGAATTGATTAAAGTAAATGAAAACTGGACTACAATTCAATGCCTTAAAGAAATGCGTAAACAGGCTGAGGAGGTGAAAGAAGTTTACACAATATATGTTGTTGATGATAACGATAAATTACTCGGAATTTTATCATTAAGAAAACTATTACTAATTGAAAGAGCTACAGCAATAAAAGATATTATTTTTACAGACATTATATCAGTAAAAGCAACTGAGGATGATGAACATGTTGCTAATATAATGAATAAATATGATCTTATTGCCTTACCTGTAGTAGATGACTTAAACCGATTAATCGGCAGAATTACTATTGATGATGTAATGGATGTAGTAAAAGAGGAAGCCGAAAAAGATTATCAAATGGCATCCGGTATTTCGGAAGATATTGAGAGTAGCGATACAACTTGGGAGCTTACAAGAGCACGATTACCATGGCTACTTATTGGAATGATTGGAGGATTATTAGGAGCAAAAGTAATTGGTATTTTTGATTTAAGTGGAGATAATTTTGAATTAGCCTTTTTCATTCCTCTCATTGCTGCAATGGGAGGAAATGTTGGCGTTCAATCAGCGGCAATAGTAGTGCAAGGTCTGGCAAATGATTCCTTAAAAATGGAAAATATATTTCAGAAATTAGTAAAAGAGTTAGGTGTTGGACTTCTAAATGGAATTATCTGCTCAATCATCATTCTTGGATCTGCCTTTAGCTTAGGGTATAGCTTAGCATTAAGTCTAACGGTAAGCATCTCATTATTTGCAGTTATTGTTTTTGCCGCTGTTTTTGGAACATTTATACCCTTAACTTTGGAAAAATATAAGATTGACCCTGCCTTAGCGACAGGTCCTTTTATCACAACAGTAAATGATGTTTTGGGTTTATTCATCTATTTTATGATTGGACAAGCCATCCTTTAATATGAAAATTCTTTTTATTGATACTGTCCACCATTTGCTAAAACAAGAATTAGAAAAAGAAAATCATATTTGCGATACAGCTTACAATAAAAGCAAAACTGAAATAGAGCAAATTATCAGTAATTATCAAGGAATAATTATCAGAAGTAGATTCAAAATTGACAAACAATTTATTGATTGTGGCAGCAACTTAAAATTCATAGCCAGAGCTGGAAGCGGCTTGGAAAATATTGATGTAGACTATGCTGAAAATAAAAACATCCATTGTTATAATGCAGCTGAAGGCAACAGACAAGCAGTAGCCGAACACGCATTAGGCATGTTACTTTCCTTATTTAATAATTTGAATAGAGCAGACCAAGAAGTACGAAATGGAGTTTGGGAACGAGAAGGAAATAGAGGGATAGAACTTGCTGGGAAAACGATTGCTATAATAGGATATGGAAACAATGGATCAGCCTTTGCAGAAGTACTAAAAGGATTTAATGTCAAAATATTAGCTTACGACAAATACTTGAAGAACTATCAATATAAAAGTACTATGGGAAGCATTTACAAAGAAACCGATATCGTGAGTCTACATACTCCTTTAACAGATGAAACTACGTATTTGGTAGATGATAATTTTATAAATAGTTTTGAAAAAGATATTTATCTGATAAACACGGCAAGAGGAAAATGTACAAATACAAAAGACTTGGTCGCAGCTTTAGAAAACGGGAAAATAAAAGGAGCTTGTCTGGATGTATTGGAATACGAAAAAACTTCATTTGAAAATTTAAGTCAAGAAGGTTTTACCAATAATATGCAATACTTGATGAATTCAAAAAATACAATCCTGTCTCCTCATGTTGCAGGCTGGACGACAGAAAGCAATGTGAAAATTGCTGAAGTTTTACTCAATAAATTTATTTATGATTTTCCTCAATAAGAACATCTATTTCAGCTCCCATTTTTTTCATACTTTCAACCGCATCATTTAAAGATTTATATGCAGCATCCTTTACGCTACTAAAAGTAGTACCAACTGAATCAAACATTCCTTGGTAGTAAGTAATTCCTTCATTCATATTATTGGCGAAAGCATTCAAATATCTCCCTGATTTTTTTCCCCAATCATTTTTATGTTCCTCAATTTTTTCAGATAAATAGGTAAGGTACATTCCTAACTCATTAACGAACATATTAGGTCGGTCAGCACGAACAATACCCTCATCACCATTATAAATATGATGTGACATATCTTGTAACGTTAATTCCTGATCGAAATATGCCATGTTAGGACCTGGACAAATAGAAACGCCTTTACTCTCACGTGTTTCAACTCCATAATTTATTACTGCAGTTGCAGCTAACCCCATACATAAACAAGCTTTATCTGTAATCTGATCAGAAATACCTTGTTCATCAATTTTATTTTTTTGAAATAAACGAGAAGCTGTACAAACCCCTTCAGTGCCATATTCATTACTCAATGCCAAAAACTTTCTAGGGCAAGGACTTCCCGGCTTTCCTTCTTCAATTTTATTAAACTTCTCAACATCTTTAGTTGAGTTTCTCAGGTTATTAAACGGAACTCCTAAAGGAGAAACATTACTCAGATACAAATCTTTTTCCTTTGCATCTTGCAATTGTTTACGTGTTGCGGCATCCACTGTAGTTGCTTCAGGAACCAATAAAAAAGGTGTCCCCCAACCTACTGTATCTAATTTATAATGATCAATTAAAAAATTATGCTCCTCAGCAGTAGCAACACCACCCTGCGCAGTAATTGTAATTGCTAAAGTATCATAAGGTACAACCCTTCCATTCGCTTCTAATGCTGGGCTACATACGGCATAAAGCTCATCAACTAATTCTTGTCTTCTATCTCTGAACTCCGCTAGGATTGGTCCCATTAAATATCCATCAGTTGCAAAAGCATGACCCCCACAATTTAAACCTGATTCAATACGATATTCCGAAATCCAAAGTCCTTTTTTAGCTAAAAATTTACCTTGTATAATTGCTGATCTATAATCAGAAACTTTAAGAATTATCTTCTTTTTAATATACCCATTAGCATCTGGAAAAAAATCATCAAACTTAGCAATATATCCATATAATCTTGGATTCATTCCTGCAGAAAAAATTACGGATGATGATAAATCAGAATTAGCATACCCTCTTAAACCCGAATGAGCATCATTATATTCTGATGGTAATTCTTCTTTTTTAAAGTAATTTGTTTTGTCAACTTTCGTCATGATGTTTACATCAATACTTCCCATTGACAGATTATCTTTCAACCATACTGATAAATCCTCAAAACTAAATGAGTTTTCAATTAATTTATTGAACTCCTTTTTCACATCACTAGTATCAGGTAGCATTGAAAAGTATTTTTTTACTTCTTCAAATTTATCTTTAGTTGTTGTAGTAAACTCCTCAAACTTTGTAGAAGCAATTTTATTTACCATATTCAGATAAGAAGTAATTCTATCTGCACGATAATCTTTGGTATTATTCTTTATCTCTTCATAAGATAAATTATTTAATTCACTATAATATTTCCTAAGGCGTTCCAACAAAACATCATCCGCTAAAGCAATCACAGTATTAATACCATAATGCGCTACTTTTAAAGCAGAATCAGCCGTAAAAGCTGTTCCCATTACTGGGATATGAAAAGTATGAGATTCGGTCATCTAAATATTATATAAGGTGACAAAGATACAGAATAAAAGGATTATAAAACTTAGCGAGTAATAAGTTGTATAGTATTGCGCGATTTCTGCTCTAAAACAACAACCTTATCCTGTAAAAAGGAATCAAAAGAATTATCAGCATAATGTCTTATTGTAAACAGACTTAAATCCGCATTGTATAAGACTTCATAAAACTGCTGAAAATCCTTTATTAATTGAGGAATTTTATGCTTATCATTATCCACACAAATTGAAAAAGAAACAGCTGAATTCTGCATCAAGTTAACCTCAACATTATTTTTAGCTAAAATGGAGAAAATTTGATTCATATGATTCCCTACAATAAATGATAAATCCACATCAGAAATTGAAATTAATATCTGATTTTCTTTAACAATAAAGGAAGGAATATCACTCATTTTATCAATCTTTCTTTTGACAATAGAACCATCAGCTTCTGGGTTAATAAAAGACTTAATTCTTAATGGAATATTTTTTTGTTTTAGTGGCTGTATTGTTTTCGGGTGTATCACTTTTGCACCATAAAAAGCCAACTCTATTGCTTCATCGAAAGAAACTTGGCTCAATAATTTTGCATCTGGAAAATACTTAGGATCCGCATTCATCATCCCAGGTACATCTTTCCAAATCACTACTTCTGATGCGTCTAAGCAAAACGCTAAAATAGCTGCTGAAAAATCACTTCCTTCCCTACCTAATGTTGAAGTAAAATTTTCGGAAGTACAACCCAAAAAACCTTGCGTGATAGAATGCTTTGCTTTTACATTACGCTTTATCGATTCGGCAGTAGTTTCCCAATCTACTTTTGCATTTCGGTGTATGTTATCTGTACGAATTAAATCCCTAACATCTAACCAAGTATTTTCAAAACCAACTTGATTCAAATAAGCACTCATAATTTGAGTAGATAGAAATTCCCCGACAGAAACAATTTGATCATAATCATAGGCATAATCCTGGTTAGGCTCATCTTCCAACACCCATTCTATTTCAACAAACAGATTATTTACAATATCAAAAATTGGATGACTTTCTTTAAAAATACCATTTAAGATAGTTGCATGAAAATCTTTTACTTTCTGTAAAGCAATATCCGAGTTAGCTGATTTCTGGACATAAGAGTCAACAACATCTTCCAGCATATTAGTGACCTTTCCCATTGCTGAAAAAACAATTACCAATTCCTGACTATCATATTTTTGTAAGATATTGCCTACATTTTTGATGTTTTGAACATCCATGATTGACGCACCTCCAAACTTAAATACTTTTATCATTTTCCATTTAAAATCAGTTACAAAGTAAAGATTATTTTTTCATCAAATACTTTA